>DASUUP010000124.1:0-4192 GCA_036373995.1 Acidimicrobiia bacterium | reverse complement strand
CATGGACTCTGTCGGAGACCAACCTGCCAAGCGGCGTTTAAGGCGATGACGCGGCTAGGTGGATGGTGGTCAGGGACGGCGTCGATCCGTCGACCTCCGGTTTTTCAGACCGGCGCTCTACCGACTGAGCTACCTGACCATGCGTCATTTCCTATGGAATGACGCAGGAGTCCTCACGGACCCCTGCAACCGAGACTTTGGCAGTTTCGGTTGGCGGGCACGACGGGATTTGAACCCGCGACCTCCGGCTTGACAGGCCGGCGAACACTCCAGACTGTTCTACGCGCCCTGGAGCGTGCCCGGAGTTCGGGCGTCGCAGAATTATATCGGCCCTAGTGACCTGCTCAACATCGTGCGAGGCTGGGTGGGGGTTCCGCGCGTTTGCCGTTCCCGCGTGAGGATGAGCTTTGAGGTCGACGTGCGACACGGATCAGGCATGGGCGGCTTCACCCAGGCGGGAGCGGGGCCCATCAGTCCCGGCAGAACATCGTCAATCGCGGGACAGTCCGTGACGGGCCATGAATTCGTTGACCTTCTCGCGCTCCCCGGGCAGGTCGACGTTGACGATCCGCACCACCCCATCGCCCGGAACCACGGTGACGTGTTGTTCTGCCAAGTGTTTCAAGGTCTCCCCTGCCACCGTCAGTTCATCCGAGTAGCTGACACGAAAGATGTCATGATTGTCTGTTGCCTTCACCTCATGGTCATAGACGACCATGTCGAACAGGCCATGAGCCATTTCCGAAGCTTCCCGATAGCTGGTTAGAACCGCTGCGGGCCCGTGGATTACTTCGCTTCCAATCGAATACTCGACCTGATCCGACAGGACAGAGGCAACCATCTCGTAGTCATCGGCGTCCAGGCCCCGGGCCAGGGTCTCGACATATTCGATTGGATCTTTCACGGGATCGAGACTCTACGTCACACCGCGATGTTGAGGAGGATATCGGGGACGCCCCAATGCGGACACGCCCCGACAACCCCTTTACATATGTGCTTCGTTGTGGGCCAGACGTTCAATCCACCGCGATGGCGGGGATCGCTTCGGGTGGTGAAACCGTCGTGTCGGCCGTCACCTGCTGAGCTTTCTGACAGCCAGGGCGTTCACTTCGGGGCCCTCGAGAACTGCGTCGTTTAAGTCTTTCTGGCACTCACGAAATCCTCGCGGTCCAGGCGTCGCGAGACTCGTCGAGCTCAACATGAAGAGCTGAAGCTGTAATCGAAACAGAGCCGACGGTCACTCATCGTCGCGGTCATGCTTCGAGAATCTGCCGCCTCTCCGGTACCCATGCAGACGCGTCGAGAGCAGGAGCTCCTCCTAGCGTTATGTCGAGGGTCAAGAACCCGATCGTTGCGATCCTGCCGCGCAGCGATCTGGCTCTTCTGATCGCCATCATCAGTCGCGCAAGTTGGGAGGCGCACCGTCGCCTTCTCCCTGACTCACCCCACGCGGCCCTGGTCAACTCGCTTCGTATCCGCGCACGGAAGAAGAGGAACGCGGGCGCAACCGCACAGCTCGGCGGAGAGGGCCGGGACTCCGGCGGACCGGATGTCCGCAACCCCCGTTAGTCCGTGGGAATGCCTCTCAAACAGTGTGTCTGCGTTCGCGACGCAGATAGGAATCGCTGGTCGAGGACACGTCGCCCCATCGCCGGGCGGCCCTGAGAAGGTCGAGTCGCTCCTTACTGTCGGTGGCGTCGACAGCACCGGCCGACCCGCTCTTCGCGCGGCCTCGACTCGGGAGCGCCCACCAAACCCAGAAGGCGACGATGACAGCCAAAACGATGGCCAGGAAGAGAAAGGTGGCACCCCAGCCAAACATCGCGCCGACTCCTTTCCTCCGTTGACATTCTATTCGGCAACGTCAGCTGCCCGGGCAGCTCCGGGTGGCCGACCCCGGGAACTCGGGAACCGGACGCGACTCCGCGGCGGCTGCGGTCTCGGCCGGGCCGTTCTCGGCGATATCGGCGATCAGCCAGTCCATCTCGGCTATCTCCCGCCGTTGCGCCTCGATGATTTCTACGGCGAGCTCACACACTCTCACGTCGTCGATCGTGGAACGCTCACTGGTCAGGATGGCAATGGAGTGGTGTGGGATCATGGCGCTCATGTAGGAGGTGTCCTCCACCGTCGCCTGACTTCTCACCAGCCAAATCGACCCGATGAGGACCAATACGCTGGCCACGAAGATTCCGATATTCACCATCTTCGCCTTGTACATCCCGAGCATGAAGCTCAGCATGATTCCGGCCATGGCCGCTCCCATGACGAAAGTCATGTAGAACCGAGTCTCGCTCCATCTGACGTGATCGAAGGTGAACGTGTTGACGTACATCAGGGCGAACATGGCAGCCATCGCAGTCGCGATCATGGCTGCGAAGCGCCAGTAGTTGCCTCCATCACGATCCCGTCCGGACGTTGCGGTCGCGTGCTGCCCGTCGTTCTGAGGTTCCGATTCAATAGTCATACCCTTCGGATTACCCCATGCAGGCTCGGGTAAACGATCAGAAGTCGATGCGCATCACCACACGGCGCTTCGAGGGGTGACTGACCTGTTCGAACCCGGCAGCCTTGAAGACCTGGCGCGTTCCCACGTACAACTCACCCCAGGTGACGTCCTTTCCGGGCTCGGTGATCATCGGGTAGCCCTCGATGGCACTTGCGCCGTTCTCCCGGGCGAATTCGACCGCAGCACGGGCCAGGGGATAGGTCAGGCCCTGTCGCCGGTATCCAACGCGCACTACGAAACAGGTGATGGCCCACACGGTTGCGTCGTCTTCGTCTTCCGACCGGCCCTTCCACGGAGTCTGACCGAGCCGCATGTACTCGCTGCGCGGTTCGACGGCGCACCACCCCACCGGTTTGCCGTCGAGGTAGGACACCAGACCGCTCGTCACCCCAGAGCCGGGATAACCGCAATCGGTCTGCTGGCGTTGGCGGAAGATACGCTCCTCCACCGATATTGGGTTGTGCCACCACTCATCGGCGGTCGTCTTGAAACGTTGGCAGCGACACCGGGCCGGGTAGCCCCGGCTACCGAAAATGGCGTCCAGGTCCTCGCAGGGTCCCTCGTTGGCGGGGACGATCGATATCGGGTCTCCATCTGGCATGCGCCCGAGTCTCGCAGCGGAGCCGGACTTGAAGAGTCCGTGATCCGGCCTGGCCGGTGTCGCCAACTGCCTCTCTCCAATGCGAGTGGCCGGATTCGGGGCAACGTTCGAAGCCCGGTCCGACATGCCCTGGCCGATGCCGACGGCGGCGGTGCTCGCCCTTGACGGCGGGCCCATCCGGAACCCGTTGTGGCATCATCCGTTCTCACGGGTTGCTACGAATGAGGATCGTACGATCGCCCTGAGGAGAAAATGACTACTGCCCAAGAGTCGCCGGTAGCCACCGGCGTAAACAGCGAGCGGCTCAGAAATCTGCGGGTGTGGAACCTCGGTCTGACCGTCCTGCACCTGGCACAGGCCGTTCTCATCGTGGTGCTGGCCGGCGACTTCGCCATCGCGGTCACGTCGACCTTCCCCGAGGGGCCACCCGGTTCGCCACAACCGGCGCCGGAGGCACTCTTCGAGGTACCGATTGGATGGGCGACGGCGATATTCCTGGGAATGGCTGCCCTCGATCACCTGATCACCGCCACCTCCGGTCGTCGGATCTACGAGCGAGATCTGAAACGCGGCATCAACCGGTTCCGGTGGGTCGAGTACTCGCTTAGCGCCACGCTCATGGTGGTCCTGATCGGCTTCTACTCCGGGCTCACCGGCATCACGACGGTCGTGGCGATCGCCGGAGCCAATGTCGGGATGATCTTGTTCGGTTGGATCCAGGAGCTGATGAACCCACCAGGGCGGGAGCAGACCACCATGTTGCCCTTCTGGTTCGGGACAGTCGTCGGTCTGGCTCCGTGGGTGGCCATCGTCATCAACGTCGTCGGTGCCCAAACCGTGCCAGGGTTCGTCTACGGAATCGTCTTCGCCCAGTTCGCCTTCTTCATGAGCTTCGGAGTGAACCAGTGGTTGCAGTACCGGGAAGTCGGTCCCTGGTCGAGCTACGCCTTCGGCGAGAAGTCGTACCTGGTTCTCAGCCTCGTGGCCAAGAGTGTTCTCGCCTGGCAGATCTTCGGAGGCTCGTTGGCCGGCTGAGTCCGATCAGCCGGACGTGCCCTCGAACCATCCGAGCACACGGAGAG
>DASUUP010000123.1:0-10560 GCA_036373995.1 Acidimicrobiia bacterium | reverse complement strand
GTGGATGAACATGCCGGCTTCATTGCGCTCGACGCGGGTCGGCACCTCTTCCACGATCCGGAGTCCCGCCGACTCGAGCAGGGGGAGAATCTCGGAGAGCTCCAACCTGTGGTGGTTCGTGTAGACCGCGACTCTGGTCAGGCCACGCTCGCCGCGCTCCTCGTTCTGGATTCCGACCCTGAAACTCGCTCCCGAGGAAGCGAGCCTCTCCAGCTCGCAGATGTCTCCGGCAGCGATGGCCAGGTCGGTGGATGTCTTGTAGTACTCCGGCAGGACCGGTGACCAGCGACTGAGCAACTCCCTCGGATCGTCCGCAATGGTCTCCAGATGATCGGCAACCCGGTCCTCCCAGGTGCGGGACAACTCGACCACGGTCTGTTGCAGCTCGTCGAAGGGCACATCGGCCACCGGTCCGTCGATCCACACCCTGAAATGGATTCGGGCGGTCCCGTCGCCGCCTTGGGTGAGCTGGTAGTCGGCAGAAGTCCCGTGGTAGCGCTCCACGAAGTAGTCCTGGAGCCGGGCACGCAGCGTGGCGTTGAACCGGTCCCGGGGAAGCACGACCATCAGGGAGACACTTCGGCTGAGGAGGTCTGGAGAGACGAACAGTCGGACACGTTCCCGGCTCTCGACGAGCAGCAAACCCTCCATCGCGTCCTTGATGGCCTCGACCGGCATCGACCACAGGTCTGACTGGGGAAAGCTGTTGAAGAGGCGCACCACGGCCCGGTAGTCGTGTGACCCCACCATGACGTCCTCGGCGTCGAGTATCTCGGCGAGCTTCCCGCGGAGGATCGGTATCGAGTCCGGTTCCGTCATGTAGGCATGGGAGGTGAAGAGCCCCAGCAAGCGCGCCTCGCCGACCACCGAGCCATCGTCGCCGATGACGCGTATCCCGATGTAGTCCATGCGCACCGGGCGGTGGACCGTCGATTCGGAGTTGGTCTTAGCCACGACGAGCAAGAAGCCCTCCCGGTATCGCTCCTGGAGCTCTTCGGGCAGGCTGGCGATGGGCACCGGCTTGGCGAACCTCGACGTTCCCTCGTCGGAGAGGATGCCGAGGCCCGAGCCCGGCTCGGCGACGAGACTTCGCTCGCCGTCCACTTCGACCACGTTGTATTCGCGGTATCCCAAGAACACGAAGTTCAGATCCCGCAGCCACCGGAGGAACTCGACTGCCTCCTCGACGGTGTCGGTGCCGTAGCGGCTCTCCCCTCGGCGGGTGAGCTCGATCATCCGCGAGACGGCGCCCTCGAGCATCGGTTTGAAGTCACGGACGGCGAGCCGAACGTCCTCGAGCACATCCTCGATGGCGCGTCGCAGCGTCTCGCCCTGTTGGCTGTCGAGGACACGATCGAGCACATAGTGCTGAATGGACTCGCGCTGCTCTCCGACACGGGCGTGACCGACTTCGATCAGCTTTCCGGAGCCGTCGCGTTCGATCGCCATCACCACATGCGCGTCACGCGTCACGCGGAAGCCGGCATTCTCGATGGCGGCCAGAGTCGAGTCGACGATGAACGGTGCGTCATCGACGACGATGTCGATGACCGTTCCTTCCTGTTCGTATCCGTCTGTCGCTCGGTCGGGGTTGAAGACGCGCACTGCTGCCATCCCCTGCGTGCGGTCTGCCATGAAGTCGAACACGTTGCGCACTTCGGCGAACACGGCGTCGTCGGACAGGGCGGCCACACGGTCGTCCGTGATCCGTTTGATGAAGACCTGGGCGAACTCCGCCAGGGCCGCCTCTCGATCTTCGCTCGAATTCAGGTTCTGGTCGATCGAATCCAATTCTGTGACGAAACCTACGCCGAGAACCGGCGGAGTCGTAGGGACGAACGACTCATCGCGACCGCCATCCGGCCTTCACGCCGCCAGGAAGGACCCGCCGGCCCACCCTGCGGGGAGGGAGTAGCGCCAGCGGATCGGGGCGGTGGATGACGTCGCATCTGCCATCAGGGATCTGGCGCGCCGGGCTGGGGCGGGGGCAACGGCTCCTCTCTTAGGATTGCGCACATGCTGGTGGGCCTGGTCGCCAACCCCGCGTCCTCCAAGGACATCCGACGCCTCACCACATTGGCCAGGGTGATCGACATCGAAGAGAAGGCGAATCTCGTGGCCCGTCTTCTGGTGGGACTCGCGTCGGGGCAAGGGGTGGATGTGATGGCTTTGGACGACTCGGCGGGGCTCGTTCGACGGGCCGTCGGCATGGCCGGCAGGTTGGCACCAGCCGTCGGCTATCTGCCCATCGAGGTCGAGGGCGACGAAAGTGATACCCGGCGAGCCGCAAGTCTGCTGAAAGATCTGGGAGCAGCTGCCATTGTCACCGTGGGAGGAGATGGCACTGTGCGAGCCGCGGTGGAGGGCTGGCGCGAGGCACGGCTGATCCCGCTGGCAGCAGGCACCAACAACGCCTTCGCCCTCACCGACGAGCCCAGTGTCATTGGAATGGCAGCGGCGATTGCACTTGTTCGAGGCACGGAAACAGCCTTCAAGCCAACCACCGCTATCGAGGTAGATACAACCGACGGCTGGGCCTTGGCGGTGATCGACGCCGTGCTGGTTCGTAGCCAATGGGTCGGTGCAGGCGCAATCAAAGATCCCGACGACCTGGTCCAGGGCGTCGTGACGTCGTCCCGGAGAACCGCGGTGGGCATCGCCTCGATCAGCGCCGCATTCGGGCCCCTGGCGTCTGGCCATGTCCGCCATCTCCGATTCGGTGGAAGACACTCCGTTCGCGCCGTCTTCGGGCCGGGTCTCATTCTGGACGTTGCGGTGGAAGACCACGAAGACCTCCCCATCGGCGCCGAATTGACCCTCGACGGAGACGGCGGCATGGTGGCGGTCGACGGGGAGCGTCGCCTTCCCGCCCGGGGCGGGGTGGTTCGCGTCATTGCCGGTCCCCGCGTCCTCGACCTCGACGCAGCGTTCTAGGGACCATTGGCCCTATCCGCCTCCGGTTCAGCCCGAGTATGTTCATCGAGCAAAAGGCGGTCATCTAGCCCGGACCGAGTCCGGAGAAAGGAGGCTGCACCGTGGACATACCCACGGACCACCTGGTCGACATGTACCAGACGATGGTGAAGATCCGCCGATTCGAGGAGCGGATAAGGGAGATCTATCTAGCGGACAAGCTCCCCGCCTTCGATATCGCTGCAGGCCTCATACCGGGAGAGATGCATCTGGCGGCCGGTCAAGAGCCGGTTGCAGTAGGCATGCGTCCCCATCTCAAAGTCGGTGACGCCATCACGGCCACACACCGCCCCCATCATGTCGCTATCGCCCAAGGCGTCGATATGAAGAAGATGGCTGCTGAGATCTTCGGGCGCGATACCGGGTTGGGGCGCGGCAAAGGCGGGCACATGCATCTGTTCTCGGTCGAGCCCAACTTCGGTTGCTCTGGGATCATCGGCGAAGGAATGCCAGTTGCGGTTGGGGCCGCCATGGCGTTCAAGAACAAGGGGACCGACAACGTAGCTCTCTCGTTCTTTGGAGAGGGCGCTGCCAATCAGGGCTCCTTCCACGAGTCGCTCAACCTGGCGGCGCTGTGGAACCTGCCTGTGGTGTTCGTCTGCGAGGACAACGCCTACGCAATCTCCGTACCGAAGACGGTGTCGACGGCCATCGCCGACAACAGCGACCGGGCCGCGGCCTACGGCATCCCGGGGGTGCTAGTGGCCAACAACGACCCGGTTGCCGTCTACGAGGTCATGGGTGAGGCCATCGCAAGGGCACGAAAGGGAGACGGCCCGAGCTTGATCGAGATCAAGACGGATCGGCTCTGGGGCCATTTCGAAGGTGATGCCGATGCCTACCGCACCGACGAGTTCAAGACCGAGATGCTGGCACGCGATCCATTGAGCGCCTACGCCAAGCGCCTCACGGAGGAAGGCATCCTCAACGAAGCCGATATCGCCTCGTTGCAGCAGGCGGCTTACGACGAAGTGGAGGAGGCCATCCAGTTCGCCCAGGACAGCCCCTATCCGGAGCCGGAAGCTGCCCTCGACCACGTCTTCGCGGAGAGGACGGTGACGCTATGACGACGACTACGTCCGAGCGCAAGCTAACCACGCAAAAGGCCATCGCCGAGGCGATCGCGACGGAGATGAGAGCTGACGAATCGGTCTTCGTCATGGGCGAGGACATCGGTGTGTACGGGGGCATATTCGGTGCCACGGAGGGCCTACTCGACGAGTTCGGTGCCGAGCGGGTCATCGATACCCCGATCTCCGAGACCGGGTTCATCGGAGCCGCCATCGGAGCCGCCATCAACGGCATGCGACCCATCGCCGAGTTGATGTTTGTCGATTTCTTCGGCGTCTGCATGGACCAGATCTACAACAACATGGCGAAGATCCATTACTTCAGTGGAGGCAATATCGAGGTGCCAGTGGTGCTGACGACTGCAGTCGGAGGCGGGTACTCCGACGCCGGCCAGCACTCCCAGACGCTCTGGGGAACCTTTGCCCACATGCCGGGGATGAAGGTGGTGATCCCCTCAAACCCCTATGACGCCAAGGGTCTGATGATCGCTGCCATCCGTGACGACAACCCAGTGGTGTATATGTTCCACAAGGGCGTGTTGGGTTTGGGTTGGATGACCAACAATCCACGAGCCACCGGCGCCGTCCCCGAGGAGCCATACGAGGTGCCCATCGGCAAGCTCAGCGTGGCTCGAGAAGGGACCGACCTCTCCATCGCAACGGTGGGATTGTCAGTGCACAGGGCTCTCGATGCCGCGGAAGCGTTGGACGAGAAGGGCATCTCCGCCGAGGTGCTCGATCTCAGGTCGCTGGTTCCGCTGGATCGCGAGGGGATCGTGACGAGTGTGCAGAAGACCGGCCGGCTGTTGGTCGTCGACGAGGACTACCACAGCTTCGGCATGTCGGGGGAGGTGGTCGCCACAGCCATCGAAGGAGCCTTCGACTACCTCGATGCACCGCCGGTTCGTGTGACCACACCGGATATCCCCATCCCCTACAGCCGTCCCCTGGAACAGTGGGCGCTGCCCTCGGTCGATCGCATCGTGGCAGCCGCCTCCACCATGCTGGTGGAAAGCGGCTGAGAGAACCGAATTGGACCTCGAGGTCCTGATGCCAGTCATCACCGCCTCCGGCGAGGAGGCGGTGGTGACTGCCTGGTTTGTCGACGAGGGGGGCTCCTGCAAAAAGGGCCAGCTGCTCGCCGAGGTGCAAGCGGAGAAGATCTCAGCCGAGGTCGAGGCCCCCGGCGCCGGCTACGTGGTCGATCGGGTGCCAGTCAATGACCCGGTTGAGCAGGGCAGTCGCATCTGCCGCATCGTGGAGACGGAGGGTCCGGTCGAACCAGCCCCGGAGGCTCCGACTCAGAGACAGGCGTCAGCACCAAGAGTCCTCGCCTCCCCATCCGCGAAGCGAGTGGCCCGGGAGTTGGCTGTCGACCTGGCCACCGTGACGGGCACCGGGCCAGGAGGCCGGGTCACCGAAACCGACGTCAGAGACGCTGCCGGGGACAGCCGGCAAGGTGGAGACCTCCGCGCTGTGATCGCCCGGAACATGCGTCGATCTCGTGCCGAGACCGCGGCGGTGACCCTCCATTCCACCGTCGACCTGGGTGAGGAGGCTCCTGTCCAGATCACGGCCACGATCGTCAGGGCTGTCGCCCAGACCTTGCCCCGCCACCCGCACCTCAACGGGCGACGTGACGGTGACGCCTTTCTTCCTGCCGATAAGGCCCAAATCTCACTCGCCATCCAGACCGAAGCCGGACTGGTGGCGCCGGTGGTCCGGGACGCTGCGGACAGGACGGTCGAAGACGTCGCATCTGGCATCGGGGACTTGGCGCGCCGGGCGGAGGCCGGGCAACTCAGCGTCGAAGACTACGAAGACGGCACCTTCACCGTGACCAACCTCGGTGCGTATGGAGTCGACGGATTCACCCCCATCATCAACCTCCCCCAGGTTGCGATACTCGGTGTCGGTGCGGTGCGACGTGTTGCTGTTGTCGACGACCAGGGAAACATGTCCGCCCGATATCAGGTGGTGCTGTCATTGACGTTCGATCACGCATTCGTAGACGGTGCTCCGGCCGCCGACTTCCTCCATGAGGTCGGCGAAGCCGTCAGGGGCACTTCTGACTGACCGAGAGACCGGTGGCCCGGTCGTCGCGGTCTAGCCGGCCGAGACCGGTCTGGTTCACTCGAGAAGAAGCGCCGAGTAGCAGCGCGGCCATTGAGGAATCAGCCGTTGACGGCCGACCAGATCCGATATGGGGTGAGCGGCATGGTCAGGTCGGTCACTCCCAACGGCGACAACGCATCGACCACCGCATTGACCACCGCCGGGGTGGAGCCGATGGTTCCCGCCTCGCCGATGCCTTTCGCCCCGAGCGGGTTCTGATCTGTCGTGGTCTCGGTGTGGGCGACCGTGAACGACGGGAACGTCGAGGCGGTCGGGATGAGATAGGTGGTCAGGTTGGCAGTGGTGGGCCCGCTCTCGTCGTAGATGAACTCCTCGAGGAGTGCCTGGCCGACGCCCTGGGCGATGCCACCGTGGACCTGCCCATCGAGCACCAACCGGTTCAGGATCACCCCGGCGTCGTCGCAGGCGACATGGCGGACGATGGAGACGTCACCGGTCTCGGTGTCGACCTCCACCACACAGACATGGGTACCGAATGGGAAGGTGGCCTCGTCCTGTTCCCAGGTGTCCTCGCCGCGAAGCCCTGGCTCCATGTCCTCGGGGAGATTGGTGAAGTCGGTCGCGATCCGAGCGATGTCACCGAGAGACATCGATGAGTCGGGGACGCCGACCACGCCGATTCGCCCATCGTCGAATTGGATGACGTCGTCGAGGGCGGCCTCTCGATGGAACGCGTAGATGGCCCGTGCCTTGTGAAGGGTTCGCTGACTCGCCGTGAGCACAGCAGACCCGGCGATCTGGAGTGATCGCGACGCCATCGTGCCTCCCCCGTGCGGGACGTGATCGGTGTCGCCTTGGACGAGCTCGACACCTTCGATCGGAATGCGGAGGACCTCGGAGACGATCTGTGCGAACGTCGTCTCGTGACCCTGTCCGTTGGAGACCGCCCCGGAGTAGGCCGTCGCCGACCCGTCGGGATGGACCTCGACGGCACTCCAGTCGTCACGACCGCCACCCGCGGTGATCTCGACATATGAGCTGACACCAATGCCGAGCTGCCACCGGCCACCCCGTTCTCGTCTCTCATGTTGCTGGCGACGCAGCTCCTCGTAGCCCGATTTGGACAAGGCGAGCTCCAACGCGGCCTCGTAGTCCCCTGAGTCGTACCGCTCCCCTACCGCGGTCACATGGGGGAACGCATCGGAAGGAATGAAGTTGCGCCGACGCAGATCAGCCGGATCCATGGCCAACTCGACGGCGAGCAGATCCATGGCCCGCTCCAACGCCATGGTCGCCTCCGGCCGACCGGCACCGCGATAGGCGTGGACCGGCGTCGTGTTGGTGACGACCGACTGCCACAGGAACTCCACTTTGGGGATCAGGTATGGCCCCACCGCCATGCGGCGGCTGAATTCCGGTAGATAGGCGCCGAACTGCGGATATGCACCCGCATCCTGGGTGACCCGGATAGCCACTCCGGTGAGAACACCATCTCGGTTGGCACCGAGGCTCACCTGGCTGACCTGTGCTCGGCCGTGACTCATGGCGAGCATGTTCTCTCGGCGGTCTTCCTCCCACCGGACGGGTCTGCCCAGATCGAGGGCGATGGCACCGCACAGGGCCTGCTCGGCGTAGAAGCCGATCTTGGCCCCGAATCCACCACCGACGTCCGGCACTTTGACATGGACCAGCGAAGGGTCCAGCCCGAGGACAGCGGCGTAGCCCCGACGGTGGGCGGCCGCCGACTGGCTTCCCACCCACACATCCAACCCGCCGTCCTCACGTGGTACCGCGACGGCACCGTTCGACTCCATGGGCACCGCGGCCAGCCGCTGGTTGACGACCCGGGTCGTGACCACGACCTCGGCGTCGTCCAGAGCTGACTCGTTCGACTCCCCACGGTCGTAGATGACGTTGGAGCCCAGCTCCGGGAAGAGGTGTATGGCGTCGTCTCCGGTCGCGGCGTCGGTATGGGTCATGACGGGCAGTGACTCGATCTCGGGCCACACCAGATGCGCCGCGTCCACCGCCGCCTGCTTCGTCTCGGCCACGACGACGGCGACGATGTCCCCGACGAAACGGACCCGGTCGACCGCGAGCGCATGGCGACGCAAGACGTCATCGAGACCCGGAGCTCCCACGGGCATCAGGTTCATGTCGAGTTGGCCTCCCCGGTAGACCCGGACCACGCCTGGGGCCGACTCGGCAGCTTCGGTGTCGATCTCCCCGAGCGTCCCGTGGGCGATGTCCGACCTGACCGGGACCATCCAGAGCGCCCCTTCGACTTCCATGTCTGATAGGAATCGCCCCGCGCCGGTTATGAAGCGGGGGTCCTCCGCACGTTTGACGGCGGCGCCGAGGATCGATCCGTTAGCCATCCAGGCCAGAAGGTAGCCCGTCCGATTCACCGGTCCATCGAGGGACGCCCGCTGGGCGTCGCTCACCAGACCGGTCCCCCGTCTATCTTCGACGGTCGCGACTTGACCGAGACCAGCTCAGGCTTCAGTCAGCACTCGAATGGCCCGGCGTCAGGCGGGTGGGGCTCGGAGCCGTCGAAATACAGGAGAGAACCCGGGGTTGCTCACGCCGGATACGGCTCAAATCAGCTCATCTACGAGCGCTTCACCTCTGGCACGGGCCACGCCATAATGCTCTGTTCGTGAATCGGGAATCAGCTCAGAGGCGAACAGTGGCCACGCTGATGGCATCCTCGGCCGTCGGCTACGCGGGGTTCATCGCCGCCGCCGCCATCATCGGGCTCCTCGCCGCAGAGATCACCGGACGGGATCTCCTCGCAGGTGTCCCCGCTGCGGCGGGGACATTGGGTACTGCGGCGGCTGCCTCATCGCTCGCCCTCCGATCGAGACGGCTGGGCCGACGGCGGGGTCTGACCTTCGGGTACCTCGTGGCCATCGTGGGCACTGTCGTCGCCATCGTCGCCGGCCAGCTGCAGTTGTTCTGGCTCCTGGTCGCCGCCATGGCGGTGTTCGGTTTCGCCAATGCCTCCAACCTCCAGGCCAGGTTCGCAGCCGCCGACCTTGCCGATGACGAGAAGCGAGCCCGGGCGATCGCCATGGTGGTGTGGGTCGGGACCATCGGGGCCATCCTCGGCCCCACCGCGGCACCGTGGGCCAATCGCCTCGGGGTAGGAATGGGAATGGAGGAGTGGGTGAGCCCGCTGTTCCTTTCCGTCGCGGGCTTCGGTCTAGCCGCTGCGATCACCACCGCGTTTCTGAGACCGGACCCACTGCAACTGGCCGGCGGTGTCGATCCTGAGACCCCCTTCGAGAACCCGCTGCGCGGGCTCCGCCACTCATGGCTGGCGATATGGCCCAGACCGCAGGCCCGACTGGCGGTGTTGGCCATGGCGGTGAGTCAGATGGCGATGGTGGCAGTGATGACCATGACGCCCCTCCACATGCGTGACCACGGCCACGCCGAGCTGTCGACGCTGGTCATCTCCGTCCACGTGCTCGGCATGTTCGGTCTCTCCCCTCTCGTGGGGCGATGGGCCGATCGCTTCGGGAGGGTCCGTGTCCTCGGCATCGGGGCAATCATTCTCGCCTCAGGCACCATCAGCGCTGTCGCCGCCGGATATGTGCCCGCATTGGTGTTCGCGGGTCTGTTCCTCCTCGGGCTGGGGTGGAGCTTCGCTCTCATCTCCGGTTCGGCGCTGCTGACCGAGTGCCTTCCCGTCGAAGAGAGGGTCGGGGCCCAGGGGCTGGCCGATGTCGCCATGAGTGTGCTGGGAGCCACAGCCGCCTTCTCCTCCGGGTTCGTCAAGGAGATGGTTGGCTACCACTGGCTCGCCAACTTCGCCACCGTGGCCGCCATCCTCACCCTGGTCGCAGTCGGGACGGTTCACAGAAGCCGGGCGAGGGTCGCCGTGTAGGCGATTCAAGCCAGCTGCCCTACACGAACCTATTCGCCATCGAACGAGCCATCGAGGAAACAACCAGGCCAACCCGGGGCATTCGCCTATCCGGCTGAGAAGTGTCCCCGAACGATGGCGGCTGTAGGAATCCGCCGGCGGACACGGCTCGGGAGACCCAGGCCGCCTCGGCTACTGACTTCGACGCCCAGACGGCGCGCTCCCAGGAGTTGGATGTGGTCACCCAACAGCTCGAAACACAAGTCGGTCGCCGCAGCGATCGGAGAATCCAGCGGTCATCGGGTAGGTTGCCGAGATATGCCAAACGTCATTCGTCGTGCCGACCTCCCAACCCTCGAATCAACGAGAGACGGTCGTCATCGCGTCGACCTCGTCACCGAGGAGCTGTTCGGATTCACCGACCTGAGAGCCGACCACATCACCTACCGGCCAGGAGACACCGCCGCAGCCCACTACCACGTGGGCGCCCGCCACATCTGGTTCGTGTCCGAGGGGCGAGGAACGCTCCATGTCGGAAATGATTCGTACGAGGTCGCCAGCGGAGACGTC
>DASUUP010000122.1:0-2525 GCA_036373995.1 Acidimicrobiia bacterium | reverse complement strand
CTCGGCGGCGATGACGTAGAAGCAGGTGCTTGCCCCGGGTTTGAGGGCCCGGTGTATGGCTCTCATCACGGAGAGCTTCTCCGCCAGTCAACAGAACACGTCGCTAGAGCTGCAGGCGTCGAACGTGAGGTCCCGAAGTGGCAGGTCGGAGCCGTCGGCCACAACCGCGGCTGATCTGATGCCGTCCTGTCGCGACCGCTGGACCGCCACGGCCATCCCCTCCCATGTGGGATCGGTGAGCACTGCGGTGCATCCGGTCGATTTCGCCAGATAGTTGGCGGGCCAGCCCGCGCCACTTCCGATATCGAGCAGGGCTTTCCCTGGCCCGAGTTGGAGACGACGCGCCAGGTCGTCTGCCTGGGCGATCGTCGTGTAACTCGTCGCCCCGTAGTCCCCGCCGGTCACGCGCCGCTCGGCGCGGACCATGGCGGGATCCGTGACGACACGAAACCGCTCCCTGAATTCGGCTTCGAGACCAGCGTATTCGGCCATCGCGCCATTCTCCCAGATCCTGGGGGTCGCTGCCTTGGGAGACGCTCTAGCGTGCCAGGCATTGACGGAGTCGGCTGACCGCGTGTTGGCAGCCAGGAGGGTGTTGTCAGGGAGAGCCGGCCCTCAGAATCTGCCCATCTCTCTCGACCCATGTCGCGCCGAGCCGGGTAGTCAGCGTCGTTTCGCCACCACACAGCCGACCGAGGTCGCCATGGCAGAGGAGATCAGGACCGCGGGGTGGACCAGCCACCCGGCACTATTTGGACCGAGCAGGCATAGACCTCGCCCGGGCTCACCTGGAGGGTGAGCCCGTCGTTGGCGGGGGGAAGTCGGGGTCGAACACTTGGACCAGGTCTTCGACCTGGAACGACCACTCAGTCTTGCGAGCGGCAATCGTCCCCGTATCCATGTTCAGGGCGCGGGTTTGATGGTGATGGAACCGGCACTCGACTCGGCGAAGATCTGCCGCCCGGCCGAGGGGTCGGTTCTCACGCTGACGTTCACTGATCCGACTGATGTATCGGCATCCACGTCGTACACATCGTCGGTGACGGTGAGATCAACGCTTCCGGCACTCGTGCTCGCCGACAGTGAGGCGAACTCTCCTAGGACGGTCAATTCGATCCGCCCCGCCGACGTCTCGGCGTCGACGTCGCCATCGGTGATGGTGCCGATGATGTTGCCCGCCGATGTCTCCAGCCGAGCCGGCCCGACGACGTCGTCGGCGTGTACCGAGCCCGCCGATGTCTCCAGATCGACCCCGCCCGTCGTCCCGCTCACTTCGATCGAACCCGCTGCTGTCGTCACTTCGATCGCGGCATCGGTGGTCACCGTGCCGCTCACGCTCGTTGTGCACCTGATCTGCCACCAGGAGCACTCGCCCGTCAGTCGGGCGATTCCGTTCTCGTGTCCGGTGACGACACTGGGCTCGCCTGCGAACAGCCACTCCTTGGTAACGGTCATCTGGGTGCTTTCCCCTGCGGCCAGGGACACGTCGCCGGTGACGTCTATCACCAGTTGATCGACCTCACCCTCGAAGACTTCGGTCTGGGTCGCTTTGCTGGCCGGGATCAGCCAGACGACCAAAATCGAGGCACCTACGACGATGAACACGGCAAGAAGGGCCCTCAGCCAACCGCGTCGTTGCGCTCGAACTTCTTTTGCCGGTCGAGACTCGACGTTTGGTGTTGGTTTTATCGATGTCATCTCAGCTTCCTCCTGCATTTCTTCCTCCTGCATTTCTCAACTCGATTGGGATTGGATCAATCGATCGTCGCCTACACGACCACGGTCGACGCGGGCTCGGCGGGTGGTTGGACCAGCGATCATGGGATGTCGACCCTGTTGAACCTCTTGACCAAGGTCCGTTCCCCCACGAATCCGGGAAGCCGAGCCAAGGCGTCCGCCTCGTCTGCGGCCTCCACCTCCCACCAGATCTCGTGGCCCCCGAATCGACACGAGGATGGCGCTGGTTGGCTCCGCAGCGGGCTGTCGAACCCTTTCCACACCGCATATGCCGAAGGGCACTCTTCGGCCTCGTGACGGTGGTGGAGCATGAACGATGGCATACCGGGAATATGTGTCCCAGTGGCAGGAGTCACATCGGGGAACCACCCTGATTCCTCACCCTGAATGAGTGAGCCCGTTACGTCCTAAGTGTACTGCCGGGTCCTGACGAGGGCCCGGGCCACTTCCACGCGTGAGGACACACCGAGCTTGTTGAATATGTTGCGCATGTGAGTCTCCACGGTCTTGGTGCTGAGGAAGAGCTCATCGGCGATCTCACGATTGGTGCGCCGGTCGACCACCAGCTCGGCCACCTCCAGCTCTCTCCCGGTCAATGCGTCTACCCCGATCGAGCTGGGGCTACCCGGCTTCGTGCGCCGATGGATCGTCCTGCCCAACTGACGTAGCTGTGACTCCACCTGAAGGCGATACGTCGCCGCACCGAGTGCGTTGAACTCGTCGGCCGCCGTCACCAGCTCATCGACTGCTTCTTCGACCCGACCCGCTGCTACCAGGGCACGACCAAG
>DASUUP010000121.1:0-7755 GCA_036373995.1 Acidimicrobiia bacterium | reverse complement strand
GGCGGTGACCCGAGGCTGGAGGACCCCATATCCCTCGGTGACACGCCCGAGCGGCTCGTCTACCCGGGCACGGTTGAGAGGATGGGCAATGGTCGCCACCAGTTGGTTGGCTGCACCCGGGGGTAGTCGAGAATCGGCGTCGAGGGCGATGACATAGCGGACACTCCGGGGGGCAGGGCTTTCGCCGGGAATAAAGCTGGTGTCGGTCGCCCCGCGCAGCACTCGGTTGAGCTCGTGGAGCTTGCCTCGCTTGCGCTCCCAGCCCATGTATCGGTCTTCGCCGGCATTGAACACCCGCCGCCGATGGAAGAGCAAGAATCGGTCCACTCCGTCGGGGCCGTGTCCATGTCTCCGGTTGAGCCGGGCGACACCGCGGGCTGCCACCGCGAGCAACTCGGAATCGTCAGCCAGTTCTGGGGTTTCGGCGTCCCGCCAATCTGTGACCAAGGCAAAGTGCAGTTCGCCGTCCGGGTTGGCGAGGTAGTGGACCTCGAGACGCTCGACGAGTTGTTCGACCTGTTCGGGTCGAGACAGTATGGCGGGAATGGCCACCAGTGTGCGCAGCTCCGGGGTCGGGCCGTCAGCCAGCGCCAGCGACGGCAGCTCCTCAGGGCGGGTCAGAGCGGCGATCATCCGATTGACCACAACCACCCCTATGTCGGAAGCAGGGATCAAGGCCAGGCAAGCCAGGACCACCCCCCAGGGCCACCAAGTGGTGGTCGTGAGGAGTGGCCACGCCAGGGCCAAACCGGAGATCAGGGCAACTGCACCGAGGTACAGAGTCGAAGGATGTCTCCGTGCGAGTCGTGAGAGGACGAGACCGACATCGGGTCGGAACCCGATCTGATCCTCCAGAGCCTGTCGACCCTCGCCGAGGAGGTAGAAGCCGGGATCACGCTGGCGGCGATCGGTCAATTGGACAGCCGACAGGGCGAGCGTGGCTCTGGTGACCTCGAGCTCGGGGACACCGGACCCCTTCGACAGCTCCTCGATGGCATGCCGATAGCGGTCCCGGGTGGCGAAGCTCATCTCGCGGTACGAGCTCTCCGCAGCCAGGGTGTGATCGACCAGGCTGACTCCTTCGACGAACGCGGCCCAATCAAAGAGGTCGATGTGACGAAGACTGGTCACAACGTTGCGGACACTGAGGTTGGTGGCCGCCTGACGGCGATGCGTTTCGTTGACCACTTCCTCTGGTGTCTTCCCCTCAGCCTCGATACGGCGGAGCAGCCAGGCCAGCCCGGGAGTGGTCTCGGGGTCATGGTCCCGGAGGCGTTGGAGCAACTGCACGGCGAACGGCTGGGGTAGCTCGTCCGGCCCGTAGCGCTGCAGCGCGGACCGGGCTTGATCGCGATCGCCGTTGATTCCGAGGAGCCCGTCGGCTATGTCTTCGGCCTGGCGTCGCAGCCTCCTGGCCCGCATGATCGTCTCCACCATCCGGCGGAGGTTCTCGACGAGAACCAGGCGAAGAGTGATGGGAATCGCCCACAGCTCACCAATTGTGAGGTGCTCGACTTCTTGATAAGAGGTCACGAACCTCTGCAAGGCCTCGGCGTCGAAGCGACTGTCGAGGTGGGCCACATAGGCCCAGGCGATTCCATAGACCCGCGGGTACCCGGCCAGGTGGCCATCCTCGAGCTTGGGTAGCTCGCGGTAGTAGCTGGGAGGGAGATTCTCCCGTATCTCACTCAGCTGGCTCTCCACGAGATGGAAGTTGTCGACCAACCACTCTGCGGCCGGGGTGAGTAGGGCTTCCTCCCTAATCGCCTTGGACAACTCCTGGTAGGCGGAAAGGAGGACCTCGCCGTTTTCGTCGAGACGACGCGATATGAGACGCAGGCGTCCGCGACGTCCACTCAGTTGCTGACTCTCAGCGAGGCTGCGGGCGTGTTGCTCTAAACGTTCGACGCTGAACAGCTCTGCCCGGATGGGTTCGTCGACGATCAGTTGGGAGCCCGGACCTCGGTTGAATGCCACTATCGAACAATAGAAAGCGATCGACGCCGTGGTCTCGGCCAACGTGGCGTTCTCGACAAGTTCACGAGCCAGTCCCGCGGTGACGACCCGAAACCAGGGCGCCGTCGTTGGCCGCCACCGTGAGGCGGCTTCCGCGTATTGGTACACAGAGCCAGCACGAGGCGAAAGGTGTAGCCGGTCATGACCCCCCACCACAAGACGGTGTAACCCCTCTCGCCGATGACCCGATTGATCCGGCGCCCCGAGAAGATGGCGACGGGCAAGGTGTCCCTACTCGAGAGCTTGGCTCCGGTGAACACTGCGGTCTTGGCGCCATCGCCCACCACCCGGCCCCCGGCGGGTGGGCCTGATGCAGCGGAACGGCTTCGTGTCGAGCAATTGTGTGCCGGCCCAGCGTCGAGCAGTCTCATGATCGGCGGCGAGGCTGGCCGCGGCGTGGAGGGGAGTGCCCCCTGCGTATGGATCCCGACCGCGCCTTTTTTGCCGAACTGCCCAGGTCCTACACTCGGATAGTGAACCGCTCCAGCGAAGTCGAGGCCGTGTTTCGTAGGTTGATGGCCTCGGGGCTGGTTGGTGATGACGAGGCCGTCGAGAATCTGATTTCGGAGAGCGCCTTTGTCCGTTGGATCACAACAGCCGAGGACGAGTGGTGGAGTGGTCATGAGGAAGTGGTGTCTCTCGCCCTCGCCAGATCGAAAGAGACTGGCATTGTCAGGTGGGAATACCCACGTCTCGAGGGATATGAGAGCGGGTCCGTCGGCTGGATCGCAGCCGAGACCATCGGGCACCGACCGGGTAACGATCCATTCGTTGCCAGACATACGGCGGTCTTTCAACTCGAAGGTGGCGCTTGGCGGGTCGTTCAGTGGCACATATCCGCGGCGGCCCCGAACATCGAAGTGTTCGGTTACAAGATGCCGGGGAGTCTCGGTGAGCTCGTCTCTTCGCTCCAGGCGTCAGAGGGTGACCTCGCCGATGGGATCCCGGCGGGGACGGTGACCGTCATGTTCACCGACATCGAAGATTCCACGGTCGTCTCACAAGAGATGGGCGACCAGAAGTGGACGCAAGTCCTCGAGGAACATTTCGCCATCCTCGACCAAGTCATCAAGCGCCACCGGGGCAATGTCATAAAGAGACTTGGCGATGGGACGATGACGGTGTTCGGCTCGGCCCGCGCCGCAATAGATGCAGCCATTGAGACCCAATCGGTAGTCTCCAGCACCGAGCTCAAAATACGAATAGGTGTTCATACCGGCGACTCGCTCCGGCGCGATGGTGACTACTACGGAGTCGCCGTGAACAAGGCCGCACGGATAGCCGGAATCGCTGCCGGCGGTGAGACGATCGTATCGGCCGTCACTGCTGAGCTCTCAGGTGGTCAGGGAATGCAGTTCGGCCCATCTAGAACCGTATCCCTGAAAGGTCTTGACGGCACCCACGAGATTCTCACGGTCGAAGCCTCCTGAGACCTACCTGATTCGTTCTCAGGGGAGCTCGAGGAAACGATTGAGACGTCCACAGCCCCCGGGCGTGGTGGCGAGACTCGCCTGAAACCACACGTTCGCATGCGTCGCCGCTTTCCGACGCCCAGGTTGAGGTTACGGGATCACTCAACCGGTCGTAGCTGCCTACCACCCAAGAGGAATGATGATGTCCGAGCACGTTTTGGCCTGGCTCGCCCTCCGTCCCCGCCATCGTGGCCAACTCTGCACGGCACACTCGAAATCGACGTGGTCGGCGCGGGATGAAGCCGTCGATCACTGGGTATTCGAGACGGCGGAAACTCACGATGTCGAGGAGAAGGGCCCGATCGAGAGGTACCTCCTGGTTCTCGAAGAGCACAAGCCGGGCCCTGTCGAGACGTACCTCCTGGTTCTCGAAGAGCAGAAGCCGTACCCGCGTTTGACGTACCACCGAGAGCGCAATCGCGCGCGAGATGTTCCGAACCGATCGAGCCGACTGCTTCGTATCGCACCTGACGGGAGCCGCCCGTAGCGAAGAAGGAGCAGAAATGGCAGAGAAGACCCTCTATGAGAGGCTCGGCGGCGTTTTCGCCATAGCCGCGGTGATCGACCACTTCAGCGATGAGGTCGTCAAGAATCCGATAGTTGGCCAAGCGTCCCAGAACCCCGCTCTGCGGGAGTGGCACACCAACCAGCTGAGCAGACTGCCGGGTCTGAAGTTCATGCGAACTCTCTGGGTCTGCAACGTCGCTGGTGGGCCTTTCGAATACGTAGGCACGAAGCCAGGGATGACAGCCCTTGGCTTGGAAGAGGCCCACCGCGAATTTCGGATCTCTTCCGAAGAGTTCGATGAAGTGGCGGCTGAGCTAGGGCGCACCCTTGACTTCGTCGGTGTGCCCGAGCAGGAGAAGGAAGAGGTTCTGGCTGCCTTTGCCGCGCACAAAGGCGAGGTGACCATCGACTAGGCCGGGTTCCTCCTCACAAACGCCGGCGAGGAGCTCCCGCTGGTTGTGCGCGCCGCGTATTGGCTCGGAACAACACCGATTGTTGTTGGGTCGCTGTCCTCCTTGTGGAGCTGGCCTACATACCGGCACGTCCTCAGCGCGTCCTCACATCGTCGTCTCGAGACTGAGATGAGGCAGTATCACCCTGGAAGAGCGGTCAGAGCCACTCCGACTCTTCAGCATCGGAAGCGTGCCAGGATCAGAGTTGTCCGCTGAAGACGCGGTCGAAGGGAAGCCCCATGGATCAGACTCAACCGAGGGTCAGCAGCGACGCCGGGGACATCGACGCGCCGTTCTCTCGGATTGCCATCCTGGCGCCGGATGTGCAGCCGCGGGCGACGCCGTGACCGGCTCGTGCGCTGCCGACTTATTGGTCGAATGTCTCGAGGCGGAAGGGGTCGCGTATGTCTTCGGGATTCCCGGGGAGGAGACACTCGAGCTCAACCGTGCCCTCGATGCGTCTTCGATCGAGTTCGTGCCGGTGCGTCATGAGCAGGCAGGCGCGTACATGGCGAACGTGGTCGGAAGACTCACCGGTCGGGCCGGCGTCTGTCTGGGAACTCTGGGACCCGGCGCCACCAATCTGGTGACCGGGGTCGCCGACGCCTTCCTCGACCGCGCCCCGATGGTGGCGCTGACCGGGCAGACCGGCCAAGAACGCATGCACAAGGAGTCTCACCAGCACATTGACGTGGTCAACCTCATGGACCCGATCACCAAGTGGAACGCACGGGTCGGGGATCCTTCGATCATCCCCGAGGTCGTGCGTAAGGCGTTCAAGCTTGCCGAGGCGGAGAAACCGGGCCCGACACACATCGAGCTCCCCGAAGACGTGATGGGTGAGCCCTACTCCGGTTCACCACTGCGTAGGCAGACCCCGGTCCGCACCGAGCCCTCCGATGCGGACGTTTCGAGGGCTGCCCGGGTCCTCGGGGCTGCGCGCTCTCCCGTGGCTCTGGCTGGCAACGGGGTGGTCCGGAATCGGGCCGTCACTGCCTTACGCTCGTTCGTGAAACGGATCGGGCTTCCCACGGCAGTCACCTTCATGGGCAAGGGCTTGATCGACCCGGATGATCCGTTGTTCCTCGGTGCTGTGGGTCTACAGGCAGGGGACTTCGAGATGGCCGGGTTCGATAAGGCGGATGTGGTCGTGGCGATCGGATTCGACCTCGTCGAGCTCTCCCCGAGCCTGTGGAATCCGTCCGGCGACAAGACGATCATCTGCCTCGACACGCTTCCCGCCGAGATCGATCAGAACTTCCTGCCCGAAGTCGAGCTGGTGGGAGATCTCAATGCCGTACTCGACCAATTGGCCGCGGCTTGCACCCTGATCCCGCATCCGGGAGGCTCCAGAAGGCTGCGCCAGGCGGTGGCGGAACGCTTCGAGAGCGCCCGAGAGGACGAGGGATATCCGATGAAGCCACCTCGGGTCCTCTATGACATTCGCCAGGCTTTGGGTCGCTCCGACTTGCTGATCTCCGACGTCGGATTGCACAAGCTGTGGGTTGGGCGCATGTTCCCGGCTCACGAGCCGAACACAGTCCTGATCGCCAACGGGCTCGCCGGGATGGGCTTTGCGTTGCCGGCGGCCATCGCCGCCAAGTTGGTCCATCCCGAGCGCAAGGTCGTCACCGTGTGCGGGGACGGCGGATTCCTGATGAACGTACAGGAGCTGGAGACCGCGGTGCGGCTGGGGACCCCCTTTGTGAGTGTGGTGTGGGAGGACAGACAGTTCGGATCCATTGCATGGAAGCAACGCAGGCGCTTCGGGGATCACTTCGGCACCGACTTCACCAATCCCGACTTCGTCCGCCTGGCCGAATCGTTCGGGCTTGCCGCCTGGAGAGTGACAACGGCCAACGAGTTTGGCGAGCTGCTCCGTGACGCAATCGATCTGACAGTCCCGTCCCTCATCGTGCTCGAGATCGACTACGACGTCGACGTGGCGATCGCCGACGAGCTGGGTGAGGAAACGGTCCTCACCTGATCTCGGGCGTACGTATCCCGCCCGACCAGAGCGCGCCGACCATCAGGGGGAAGCACCGTCGCCGACTCGCCGCCCCTGGAGCTCGGGAACGAGCCACGTGCGGCCGGCTGGCGTGTCTTACCGCGGCTCTTAGCAACACCTCGATCGTGGTGCACCTGCCACTCGACTACTTGTAGACTCGACCGCATACACTATGTAGACTTTGAGGATATGGGAACAACCACAATCCGGGTCGACACCGACACACACGCTCGCCTACAAGCTCTGAGCAGCGAGTCCGGCAGGTCTCTGATCGAAACAATCCGTGATGCCACCGAGGCTCTTGGAAGACAGCGATTCGCCCATCAGGTGGCAGCCGAGCTCGCAGAGCTCAGGAGGGACGAAGACTCCTGGAAGGCTTACCTCGCCGAAGCCGACTCGACGTCGGTGGCAGATGGCATCGATCGATGACCTGTGGCTCGTCGACTTGGGCGAGCCGCACCCGGGAGAACCTGCGGCACATCGCCCAGCGCTGGTACTTGGCCCACCAGACTCTTTCGGGCCAGCATTCCCGTTCGTGATCGTCACGCCCCTGACTACTACCAGGCGCGGTCTCTCCCTTCACATCGAAGTGGAGCCGACCGAAGAGAGCGGGCTCGACGAAACCAGCTACATCCAGAGCGAACTGCTCCGATCGATAAACCGAAAGCGATTGGCACGTAGGCTCGGAACCATCGACGTCGACACCAGCCTCCGTGTCTCCAGCGTCGTCAAGACACTGTTGAACTATTGATCGTGGCTCCGGCTGGCGGTCGATACGATGTTCGCCGCGCCCAGTGAGCAAGGGCAGGATGTCTTCCACTCCTGCTGGCACAGGAGTCGCAATGACGAGGCTCAGGAGGGACACCAGAGGGCAGCGAAGCTCCAGGTCCTGACCTCTTCGATGGTCCCAGCACGTGCGCCGCCGACTGACTGGACCTGAACGGCAGGAACTGCCGGGGCCCGAAGCTTGCACCTATCGAACGGCGAGGACGCGGGCCCCGATCGTCGGCGGCTGGGTCGGTACTCGCCGACTCCGGCGCCACAGCTCCTCCCCGTCGGTCACAACCTCGCTTTCCTCGGATTGGTCAATATCCCGGCGGCACAGTTCTATCGAATACTGGAGTTCGTTGGGGTGACTCTCTTCCTCGCTTTCTCTTTTGCTTTGCTGGTAGCGCTGCTCGAGAACGCGTCTGCCATGGCAAGATTTCTGCCGAGGCGGATGTAGGCCGCGATAGAGCGTCCCTCCACAGGCTTCTACGCAAGTGGCGTGGTGAAGCATGCTCGACCGCGTCGACGGCCT
>DASUUP010000120.1:0-15144 GCA_036373995.1 Acidimicrobiia bacterium | reverse complement strand
TGTGTTCCGACCCGTCAGGACCAGCTACGCCCTATCGGGGATTGGCATCCTTCTCATCGCAGTCCCCGAAGGGTCCGAGCTTCCGTGGCCTCTTCTCGGCCTCGGCGCCTGCCTTTTCCTGATGGCCGCTTCGGTGCGGCTCAATGAGGGCGTTCTCCTGGGCTTGGGAGTGATCGGGCTGTTCGTGTACATCCCGATGACGATCTTCGAGCTATTCGGGGAGAGCCTGGGCGTGCCGGTGGCGCTACTGATAACCGGGCTCGTTCTCCTCGGCGTGGTGGTGGCCACGGTTCGTATCCGCCGAGAGACCGAGCCATGAGCCGGACAGCGGTGGCACTCGCCGCTGCGGCTGGTGTCGTCGCCCTCGTCGTGACCATCATCGTCGTTTCCCTGGTGCCACTCCCTGAATTCGAGCCCTTGGCTCCCAACAACATGTCAGGCTCTCTTGCTTTCGTCGATGAGGACAACTGTGTTCACATCGCCAACCTCGGCGCTGCCACTGTCACCGAGCTGCGTTGCGAGCCGGAGCAGGCCTGGATCGAAGAGATCACATGGACCGAGCAGGGCATCGAGATCACCGCCTACCTGAACCAGCCGACTACTCGTGTGCTCGATCCCCTCACGGGTGAGATCCTCGGGACCCGTGTGGGAGACGAGGTCATATCCGATCCACCTTTGGCCCCCGTCGGTCTGGTTGTCGACAGCCCCGACGAAGGCGAGATAGTGATCTTCGACGAGGATGACCGGAAGTTGCTCATTCTCCAAGGGCCTGAGCGGTACTGGATCGAGTCCGCCATTCCGAATACGGACCTCGGGCTGGTCGCCATCACCGACTCCCTGGGGCGGTTGGCCGTTTTCGACCGCAATGAGCCCGAGCCCTTGCTCGTCTCCGACGATGCCCGCTCCTGGCCTTATCCCGTCTGGGAGCCGTAGCAGCCGAACGACTGCCACGAACCCGGGGTTCCTGGCGCCGGACCGCTCAAGTGCTGACCAGTTTCTCCACCAGGTAGCTCACCGCGCCGTCGATGGTGAGGAAGCGGGAGACGTCCTGCTGGGGTATCTCAACCCCGGTCTCTTCGCTGATCGCGATCATCCATGTGAGGTAGTCCATCGAGTCGAGATCGAGCTGTTCGGTCAGGTCGAGACTGTCGTCGACCTCATCCGGGTCGACTTCTGGGGCGATGTCTCCGAGTGCATCGAAGATGAGTCGTCGGGCTTGTTCACGGTTCATAGTTCCTCGGGTTTCTGTAGAAGCCGATCGAGAGCGGAGAGGAGAAGGCCTCCGGTGTGTCCGTCGGTGACCCGATGGTCGCCAGCCAGAGTCGCGTGAACCACCGGGTGAACGGTCGGCGATCCTGCCACCGGTACGACTGCATCGACGATCCTGCCAAATCCGACCATGGCGACCTGGGGAGGGATGATCACCGGAAATGCCGTCTCGACTCCGCGATCGCCGAGATTGGTGACCGTGAGCGTGGGATCGGACATCTCGGATCCTCGCAGACGCCAGGTGCGGGCTCGGGTCACGAGATCTTTCAACCGCTCCATCAACTCGCCGAGCTCGAGGGAGTCGGCATGATGAATGGCGGGTGCCACCAGACCTCCCTCCCGCAGCGAGATGGCGACACCGAGATGAACCGGATCTGAGGGCACGAAGTGCTCATCGAGCCAGTGGCCGTTCAGGGCGGGGACCTCGCGGACGGCGTGGGCCGTCGCCTTCAACAACAGCACCGCCGGCAAGATCCTCTTTGTTATGGGTAGCTCCGAGTTCACATCCTCGAGCCAGGTAAGGGCCTGACTCATGTCGATGGTCGTCGCCAGGTAGTAGTGGGGGATCTCCCGCTTGGACCGAGTCATGGAGCGGGTGATCGCCCGACGCATCGCAGCCACCCTGTCCTCGGGCTCCCGGGCGGGCACCCTCGGGACCGCCGCCCCCGCCACGTCGGCGTGGACGATCAGGCCATCGCTACGGGACGCCGTCACCGACGCCAGAGCCACCCCGAGCTCTTCAGCCCGGGCGCGAGCACGTGGTGACGCCTTCACCCTCGAACCCGGCTGTCTCGCAGTCGGAGCGGTGACCGCCGACTCGACCTCTGCCGCCCGCCGGACATCGTCTCTCGTGACGATTCCGCCGGCCCCAGTCCCGGCAACACTTTCGATATCTACCCCAAGAGTGTGGGCGAGATGACGGACCGGTGGCAACGGTTGTTTCCGTGCCGCTGGAGGACGCTGTTCCGGTGGTCTGGGCGATGGCGGCCCGGTCTCGACCCGACGGTCAACCCCCTCCTCGGCAGCGAGTCGAATCCTGGCCAGCGGGGTCCCAACGGCGAGCTTCTTCGGACTCGGCTCGACCAGAAACTCCTCGACCACTCCGTCGTGCCAGCATTCGACCTCGATGACACCCTTGTCGGTCTCGACCTCGGCGATGATCTGGCCATAGCTCACCTCGTCGCCCGGCTCGACGAGCCAGGCCACCAGCATGGCCTGATCCATGTCGGCACCCAGCGAAGGAAGGACGAAGTCGATCATCCGCCGACCAGACGTCTCGCCACAGCCACCACATTTGGTACCTGGGGAAGAGCCGCCTCCTCCATATGCCGGGCGTACGGAATCGGTACCTCGGCCGAGCAGACCCGGCCGATAGGGGCGTCGAGCTCCCAGATGGCCTCCTCAGCGATCAGTGCCGCTATCTCCGCGGAGATGCCGCCGGTTTTCCAGCCTTCGTCGATCACCACGACCCGGTGTGTCCGTACGACCGTCTCCAGGATGGCCGTCCGGTCCAGCGGTCTGAGAACCCGGAGATCGAGCACGTCGGCGGAGATCCCATCTTTCTCCAACTCGGCAGCCGCCTCGAGGGTCTTGGGAAGACTGCCTCCGTAGGTGATGAGACTGACGTCGTCACCGCGGCGGCGCACCTTCGCACTGGTGATATCAGCCCCGTCACGACTGTCGGGCAGTTCCCCTTCCATGTTGTAGAGACCGGCGTGCTCGAAGACGATCACCGGATCCGGGTCTTCCAGGGCCGGCTTCAGCATCCAGCGGGCGTCTTCGATGGTCCCGGGAGCGAGCACCTTCAGCCCCGGGACATGCGCATACCAACCCTCGAGCGAGTGAGAGTGTTGCGCCGCCAGCTGACGTCCGGCACCCGTCGCCATCCTGACGACGAGGGGCACGTTGAACTGTCCACCCGACATGTGTAGATAGAGGGCGGCAGTGTTCACTATCTGGTCGAGGGCGAGCAACGAGAAATTGACCGTCATCACCTCCACGATCGGTCGCATCCCTCCCAGCGCCGCTCCGATACCCGCTCCGACGAACGCCGATTCGGACAAGGGCGTATCCCGGACCCGCTCGGGGCCGAACTCCTCCAGCATCCCCTTGGACACTGCGTAGCAGCCGCCGTACCTTCCAACGTCTTCACCCATCAAGAAGACGCGCTCGTCCTCGCGCATCGCTTCGGACATGGCCTCCCGCATCGCCTCCCGATAGGTCATCGTTTCTCTGTCCGTCATCAATTGCGTCATGGTCCGACAGCCTCCGAGTACACGAATCGAGTCAGATCTTCGACGGATTCCCAGTTGCCGGCTTCAGCAAATTCGACCGCCTCATCGATCTCCTCGTCCACCGTCTTCTCCATTCCTGTCCACTCCTCATCCGAGAGAGCCGCGTCGTCGATGAGGCGGCGGCGAAGCATCTCGATCGGGTCGTGCTGTTTCCACTCCTCGATCTCCTCTCGAGATCTGTACAGCTCCGGGTCGAACATCGAGTGAGCCCGGTACCGGTAGGTGCGCAATTCGAGGAAGTGTGGCCCGCCGCCGGACCTCACCGACTCGGCGGCCTTTCGAGCGGCATCCTCGACCGCCAGGACATCCATGCCATCGACTTCCCACGCCGGCATCTCATAACTGGCGGCCTTCAGGGTGATATGGGTCTGTGACTCCGACCTCTCGAGAGCCGTTCCCATCGCGTACAGGTTGTTCTCGCAACAAAAGAGAACCGGGAGATCCCAGAGAGCCGCCAGGTTCATGGCCTCGTGGAACTCGCCTTCGGCAACGGCGCCCTCCCCGAAGAAGACCGTCGTGACCCGCGACCTGTGGTTCATCTTGTCGGCGAGACCCAGGCCGACCGCGAGCGGCAAACCACCCCCGACGATCGCGTTTCCGCCGTAGAACCGAGTCGAAGAGTCGAAGAGATGCATCGATCCTCCTCTCCCACGACTGCAACCTTCGAGCTTCCCGAACATCTCCGCCATCACGACACCGGGGTCCATCCCCCGCGCCAGGGCGTGGCCGTGCTCCCGGTATGTGGCGACAACGGCATCGTCGGGTTGGAGAGCCTCCATCACGCCGGTGGCCACGGCCTCCTCGCCTATGTAGAGATGAAGAAAGCCCCTGATCTTCTCCTGCTGATAGAGCTGGGCACATCTCTCCTCGAATCGGCGTATCCGCAACATCTGGTGAAGCAGATAACGCTCGTGCTCACCTGTGCTCATTGGTCTTCTCCTTCGAGCGTCGAGGTGTCCCCGGTGGGCAAGCCGAGCTCCCAGGCTTTCAAGAGTCGGCGCATGATCTTCCCGGACCGGGTATGGGGAAGGTCCTGGCACAGCTCGATCTCCCGGGGAGCGACCGAGGCCCCCAGCTTCACCCTGCCCCAGGCGATCAACTCCTTTCGCAGTGCGTCAGACCACTCGTGCCCGGCGTTGAGGGCGACGAAGGCCTTCACCACCTCACCGGCCACCGGATCCGGCTTGCCGATGACGCCTGCCTCGGCGACGGCTTCGTGTTCGATGAGCGCAGACTCGACCTCGAAAGGTCCAATCAGGTGGCCGGCCGACTTGATGACGTCGTCGCCACGTCCCACGAACCAGAAGTATCCGTCCTCGTCCCGCTCGGCCAGATCGCCGGAGCGGTACCAGCCTCCGACGAAGCTCTTCGCATATCGCTCATCCATCCCCAGATAGCCCCTGAACATCGAGGGCCATCCCGGACGCAGCGCCAGTTCTCCCTCCGTGAGCGGCGACGTCTCCTCTTCGGCACTGCCATCCGGGTTGAGCCGGACCTCTCCCCTGTTGTCGCGTCGGAGGATGGTGGCTTCGATGCCAGGGAGAGGCCGGCCCATTGAGCCGGGGCGGATCTCCTCGCCGATGTAGTTGGCGATCATGATCCCCCCGGTCTCGGTCTGCCACCAGTTGTCGTGGATCGGCAGACCGAAAGCTCTCTCACCCCAGACGACGCCTTCTGGGTTGAGTGGTTCGCCCACACTCGCCACAAACCGAAGGGATGACAGGTCGTAGCGATGTGCCACTTCCTCACCCGCCATCATCAGCATGCGGATGGCGGTTGGCGCGGTGTACCAGACGCTCACCCTCTCTTCTTCGATGGTTCGGTACCAGCGATCGGCGTCGAACTCACCCTCGTCGACGATCGAAGTCACACCGTGGGCAAGTGGTGCGATGATCCCGTAGGACATCCCCGTGACCCAGCCAGGGTCGGCGGTACACCAGTAAATGTCATCGGGATGCAGGTCCAGTGCGTAGAGGGCGGAGACGTAGTGGTGGAGCACGGCGCGGTGCACATGGACAGCTCCCTTGGGGGCTCCCGTGGTTCCGCTCGTGAAGTGGAGCAGTGCCATGTCCTCCGGGCTCATTGGCTCGGCGACAGTCTCGGGGGCGCCTTCTTTGAGGAGGTCGTCGAATGCGACGGTCCCGGGAACGGCTGCCCCGATCACGATCACGTGATCCAGCATCGGCAGCTGATCGCGGATGCCGGCAACCTTTCTCTTGTACAGCGCTTCAGTGGTCACCAGCACTCTGCCTCGCCCCATCTCCATTCGTGTCTGGATCGGCTCCGGACCGAACGCCGAAAAGAGCGGTGAAGCGACACTTCCGTTCTTGAGCGCTCCCAGAGCCGCGATGTAGAGCTCGGGAATCCTCGTGGACAACAGGAAGACCCGATCTCCCTTCCCGACTCCCAGTGTGCGGAGCCCGGACGCGAATCGCGAGGTGGCTTCGGCCAGCTCCGCATAGGTGTACTCGCGTCGATCGCCTCTTCGCCCAAGCCACCGGATGGCAACCCGCTCCCCGTTCTCCTGCCCGTGGCGGTCGACGGCCTCGTGGGCGATGTTCCACCCGCCGCCGGGGAGACCGTCTATGTATCCCTCTGACTCGGTCCAACTGAAATGTCTTTGAGTCTCTTCGTATGCTCCGAGGTTTGGTGGCGGTCGGAACGGGCCAGGCTTTTCGATCGCTGGGTACTGCGTCTCCATGGCCTCAAGCTGCCACCGGCAACCCTCGTGGCATAGGGCCAAAATGCCTCTGTTGGCTGCAAAAGCCCCAAAGACCATCGACCAGATGACCATCGCCCCTGGTGTTCCCCTCGGAAACCCCCAATGATCGTCTCATGGACACCCAAATCATCGAGATGAAGTCGATCGCTAGCCGTCAGACTGCCGTGATAATCGGAGAACTCGAGGTCGACCGGCTAGGTCGTTGGCTGGGTGAGGCCTTCACCCAAATCGCCATGTACCTCGAAGTTTCTGGCAACCCACCCGTCGGCCCCCCTTTCGCTCGCTATCACCGGCTTGGAGAGCGGCTCTTCCACGTCGAGGCCGGGTTTCCGGTGGCCCGTGCGGTAGCCGGCTCCGGCCGGATCCAGAGCTCGAGCCTCCCCGGTGGCTCGGTCGCTGTCAAGACCCACGTCGGGCCCTATGAGGAAATGGAGGCCTCCTACGAGGCGCTGGCGAAATGGATCGAGTCGAGAGGCGGTACCCCCATTGGTGACGCCTGGGAAATCTACTTCAGCGACTCCGAGGACCCGCCCAGTACCTGGCGAACCGAGATCTTCCAGCCCTGCCAACTCAACTGAGGAGGCGGCGAAAGGTCCCGACACCAGGGACCAATGCCTCTGGGCGCCCGGCTCTCGACATCGGATCATCTGCGTCATGAGAACGAAAATCGCGTTGATCTCCGGGTTCGTAGCGCTGACATTGGTTCTATCGGGATGCGGGTCGGATAGCGGGGAGCCCACGACCACCACCGGGGAGCTGACCACGACCACGTCGGCGCCGGTGACGAGCACGACCGTCCCCATCACTACTACGACGGAAGCTGCAACCACGACGACCGCAGCAGAGGAAACGGGCCTCGTGGTCTACTTCCTGCTCGACGAGCTCGAAGAAGACGCCGGGGGCCCGTTCCTCGTCCCGGTGTACCGAGAGATCTCCGCCGGATCAGACCCGGCTGCGGCGTCGTTGGAAGCACTCTTCACAGGACCGACTCAGGATGAGCGAGCCGGCACACCATCGATATCATCGGCCGTACCCGACGGAGCGACCGTGCTGGACGTCGCAGTCGAAGGCGGCGTGGCCCGGGCCGACCTGAGCGGTGAGTTCGACGACGGAGGCGGATCGTTCTCGATAATCGCCAGACTCACCCAGGTCGTCTACACGCTCACCCGGATCGACGGCATCGACCGTGTCGAATTCCTGATCGAAGGAGAGCCCGTATCGGTTTTCTCCTCCGAGGGAATCGAGCTCGCCGGGCCGCAGGACCGCTCCGAGTACTACGACCTCCTGCCTCCGATCTTCGTGGACTCCCCGGCTTGGGGTCAGCCGGTCACCAGCCCCATCGCGGTGAGCGGGCTCAGCAACGTCTTCGAAGCAGTGTCCCAGGTGATGCTCACCGATGACGATGGCCTGACTCTCTTCGAAGAGACCGTGATGGCCACGTGCGGCACCGGCTGCTGGGGAGAATGGGACATAGAAATCCCGTACGAGGTGGACAGAGAGCAATTCGGGGCCTTGATCGTGTGGGAGTTCTCGGCCAAGGACGGAAGCCGCATCAACATCCGCGAGTACCCGGTGGAACTCCGCTGACGCGCTATTGCCTCCCGGGGGTGAGGGGGAATCGACGGGCTTGTTGTGGTGAGCCGTAGACAGCTGACGCAGGCAGGATCACGGAGTCGAGGACAGGCGGGACGGACAGGTCCACCAGATCGAAAAGCCCGATGAGTGAGTTCCTACGCCGGTATCAGCCGGTTCAGGTTCAACGGTTTCGAGACTCCTCTGGCCTCGTTCTCAACCAGGCAGGCACCTGGTTCCCGTTCTCACACTTCGGGCTCTTCAACCGTGAACCTACACACGTGGCGTGACGGGGACTAGGGCCGAAAGTCCTTTCGAAGGCGCGGATGAGCGATCGCCGAGGGACACAGACCAGCTCGATCGCCAACAACTCCGGGCTTTCGGCCCTAGGCAGACGTCAAAGGGGATCGGACAATCACCGGAAAAGGAGATACATGAGGAAGATCTTGCTTGCCACCGACGGATCGAAGCACTCGGCTCGAGCAGCTCACACCGCCGGACACCTCTCATCCGCACTCGCGGTGCCGGTTGATGTCATCAACGTCGTCTCAGATGGAGCATTGGTGACCGCCGGACCGATCCACGAGTACGCACGAACCGAGCAGATCGTCATAACCCAACGCGAGTTGCTCCAGTCCATGGGAGCCGAGTTCGTCAACGATTCGGCCGACGTTGTCCGCAAGGCAGGGGGTCGAGTGGGAACGACGAAGGTCCTCATCGGATCCCCGGCACATGAGATCTGCCGCTACGCAGAGGAGAACGAGGTTGACTGCATCGTTATGGGTCGCAGAGGTCTCGGAGACGTCGGAGGGCTGCTCATGGGCAGCGTCTCCCACAAGGTTGGTCACCTCACCGGACTGACCCTGATCACTACCGAGTAGACGCCGCCCTAAGTCTCGAAAGAAGTTCGAGAAGCGCTCTCGTCGCCGACCTGGCCCGAGGTCTCCTGTATCGAGGTCCCGTTCTTCGGCCCTACGAACACTGGAACCTCACAACCGCCGACGAGCCGTTTGGTGACACTCCCGAATAGGGCTTCCGATAGTCCATGGCCTCGTGCACCCACGACGATCATCTCGATCTCGGCCCCGATCGCATGCGCGACCAGTGCCTCATCTGCCCTTCCAAAGAGCAACCTCGTCTCGGTTGGCTCGAACCGGATCTCCTCGGCAGATCTCCGTAACCGATCGAGAGCCTCTGCTCGGGATTCGGATCCCGTGTAGGACCCTCCCGAGTCGTAGTCAAGCACCGTGGCCAGGGTCAGGCTGCTGACACTGTCGCCGAACAACGCCAACGCCGCTTTCACCGCGGCAACCGACTCGGGAGAGCCGTCGATACCGGCGAGGACGTCGAATTTGCCGGGCGCCTCTCGCATGACGGGAATCTGATATTCGATTGGGTGAAATCGCGCTCGCTCGATCGCCAGCGGCACTGCCAGAGGACCGAGCACGCAGCCGATCGCGACCCACACCCAGAAGTCATGGCCCCGTCGACGCATCACGAAAGCGATGAGCACGCCGATCACCAGCCATATGACCGCAGCGATCACCAGGCCGCTGGAAGCGGTCATGTCAATTCCTCCTTGGTTCTCTTCCTTCGAGTAGACCCTTGAATGGGATGAGAGGGAAGGGTCGTTGGTCCCAACCCCCAGGAAGAGCCCGGACGCGGGACCGGGACCCTCGATCCGAGAGTCCCGATCCGAACTTGGGTTTCTAGATGATCAAGATCACGGCGAAGGCGACGGCGCCACCGAAGGCAGCCAGCGCCAGAACCGTGTTGACGACCACGGGGGTCGTCCACGCCCGATCATCGACGTAGTTCATCCGAGCGAAGAGCCCGAATGCGGCCGCGAGCAGCAAGCCTCCCGCGATGAACATGCCGAAGTACCAAGCCTCAGCCAGTCCACCGAGGAACCAGTCTGCCGGCACGTAGTACATCCACGCACCGACTCCTGCCGCCAGCACACCTGCGATCCCTGTCACCAATTCGGTGATGAAGGTCCGCCGTGTCGGCATCCGGGTGATCTCCGTCGTCGGCCTCTCACGAAGAGCTGTCACGAAGATCACCTCCTTCCTGGAAGACCCAGTGCGGGTCATCCGATGCGATCATCCGCGATCGACTTCCCGCCGACTAGAGGCTTTGGACCTGTCTTCGCGCGGTCTCATACCAGGTTGGCTATGAGGAGGTAGACGATGAGGAAAATCCCGATCAGACTCAGACCAGATCGCCAGTTGTGCTCTTTCATCTGAACCAACACGAGGACGGCGATCCCCACCGCTGCGGCCGCCAGCACCGAGCCCAACACGGCCACCCCTGCCGACACTGTTATCGGAGCAATGAGTGGGCCGATGCCGAGGGAGAGAGTTGCGTCGACGAAACTCGATCCAATCGCATCGCCAACGGCGAGGTCCCACTGACCACGCTTGACGGCGCTGATCTCCACCGCGAGCTCAGGGAGTGACGTACCAAGCGAAGCGAGGACGAAGGCCACGAGATACTCGGGCAGAGACCAGATCTCGGCCAGTGTCGAGAGAGCCTGGATAGCGGTGGTGGCACCCAACCCGACCAGGATCAGCCCGAACATGGCCTTGGGGAGATGGTGACCGGACGACGGTTCCCTCATTTTGACGAAGGGAGAGGCGTTCTCTGGAACGTCCCGCCATATGAGGCCCGTCCCGACGACCCACACTGCGAGCAGAACACCGGCATCGAGCCGGCTGACGTCCCCGTCGATCATGAGAGCGGCGCCCACGATCAGGGCCCCGACCGTCGCCAGGCCGATCTTGGCGACTCGTCCGCGTGCAATCGGGAAGGATCCGGCGAGGAATGGCAGGAGCCCGAGGATGAGAGTGGCTTGCACCGTCGCCGATCCGATCGAGTCGCCGATGTTGATATCGCCACGAGCTGTGACGGAGGCGACGATCGAGTTGGCGATCTCGGGGAGGTCGGTGCCGATCGAGACCAAGGTGATCCCGATCACGAACGGCGGGATCTTGGTGCCGGCTGCGAGCTCTGTCAGGTGGCCCACGGACCATCGGCTGGCCAACACGGCCACCAGCAAGCCGGTCGTCAAGACGACAAGCCAGAGAACCATCTCCATCGGTCAGGGAGTCCCGCCCGCGGCGGCGTCGCCTGCTTTCAGGAGCCGGATTCGAGCGCGTGGCGCTCGTAGAACCTGACCATCGTCTGAACGCCGTCGGCCTGTTCGATCGAGATCACCTTGACGGCGCCGCCGACTTCTTCCGCCCATAGGCGCTTCGGATCGTGGATCTCATGACGGAACACCACCGGCACGCTGCGACCGCGCGATCCCACCGACAACTCGAGCACACCCGCCGAGGAGTCGTAGACCATGGCGTGCCACGGGAGTCTCTGCACCTGAATCTGGTCGCCGATGTCCTCGCCGAGGACCTCGATGGTCACATCCACCGATCCCGGAGCGGGGAGACGTGCAGCGAAATCATCGATGGAACCCAAAGGCACCTCAGTGGTTGTGGACATACGCCCTCCTTTGTTCGTCTGTAACCCAAATTGCCAGTTCGCAACTGGCTTCGGCCAGAGGCGAAGGTCCCGACTGACTCAGTCGTCGGTCGACAGACCAGGGACGAGACGCGACAAGGCGATCACCGCGAGAAAGCCGAGGATCGCCAGACCGAAGGCCAAACCCCAAAGCCAACCGGACAGAGTCGTTGTCTCGAAGAGACGATTCCCGAGCGGTGTGACCACTACCAGGACCTGGAGGAGCACCGAGACGAGCACGGCACCATGAAGAAGGATGTTGCGCGTGAGCCCCTCTCTCCATCCAGACTCGACAACCCTGAGCGAGTAGATGTAGGCCAACTGAACGAGAACCAAGGTCGTGAATCCGAGGGTCCGGGTAACTTCCCAGTCGAGGTCCTGGCTCACTCCGTAGGCATATGCCAACAGGACCACTGCCGCCAGCAGCGAGCCGCGTACCAGGACGGCGAATTGACTGGACCGGTCGAGCAACGACCGGCGGCGGCTCGGTGGTCTGAGCATCACCCGGTGATCTGGAGGATCGAAGCCGAGAGCAACGGCCGGCAACCCGTCGGTGACGAGATTCACCCAGAGGATCTGAGTGGCCAAGAGTGGGTCGCCGAGCGCGCTGAACACAAGGAAGCCAACGAACACGACGATGATCTCGCTCACATTCGCCGCCAGCAGGAACGAGATCACCCGGCGAATGTTGGAGAAGATCGTCCTCCCGCCCCGGACCGCGGCGACGATCGTGGCGAAATTGTCATCGGCGAGAACGATGTCGGAGGCGTCCCGAGCGACATCTGTCCCCGAGCCCATGGCAACACCGATGTCGGAGATGCGGAGGGCGGGAGCGTCGTTCACACCGTCTCCCGTCATTGCCACGATGTCACCCCTTGCCTGCCAGGCCCGGACGATCCTCACCTTGTCGCCGGGGTCGACGCGGGCATAGGTGCCGATTCGATCCACCTGGTTCTCGAACTCATGGTCACCGAGCGCATGCAGCTGCCGGCCACTCAACACCTCACGACCTTCGTGCAGCCCGAGGTCGTGGGCGATGGCTCTCGCTGTTATCTCATGGTCCCCTGTGATCATGACGACCGTCACCCCGGCTCCCTGGGCCTCTCCGACCGACGACTTCGCCTCCGCCCGGATCTGATCACTCATGCCAACGAGCCCGACCAGAACGAGATCCTCACCAGCCGATGCCAGCTCGGAGGGGGCTGCGTCATCTTCTCGATATGCGAGAGTCAAGGTTCGCAGACCTCTCGCCGCCATTTCCTCAGCGGTCTCGAGCCACTCCTCGATCTGTCCGGCGCCGAGGTCGGCAATTCCTGAACCGGACTCGATTCCAGAGCAATCGGCCAAAACCACCTCAGGGGCGCCTTTGACGGCCACGAGATAGCCACTGGCCGAGCGGTGGAGGGTGGTCATCCGTTTGCGATGAGACTCGAAGGGTATCTCGTCGACTCGCGGCCACCGTTCCCTGATCGCGGACGGATCACCGAGTTCGCTGGCCGCCTGGAGGAGGGCGATCTCGGTAGGATCGCCACGCCACCCGTCGTCGGTGCTCCGAGCGTCATTGCAGAGGATGGCCAACTGGGCCAAACGCTGAACCCTGGGGTCATCGCGAATGGGATCGAGGTCTGCTCTCCGCTCGCCGTCGATACCGACCTCCTGGACCCGGATCTCGTTTCGGGTGAGAGTTCCTGTCTTGTCGGTGCAGATGACCGTGACTGCTCCGAGAGCCTCGACTGCGGGCAGTCGCCTGACGATGGCATTCAGGCGGGCCATGCGTTGCACTCCGAGACCGAGAGTCACGCCTACCACGGCGGGCAAACCCTCAGGGATGGCGGCAACGGCCAGGGCGACTGCGAGCAGGAACATCGACTCGAGAGGCCGTCCCTGTGCCAGACCCACCAGGAACACCACCAGAGCGACCACGCCGGCCAGGACTCCTAGACGACGGCCGACTTGGTCCAGCTCCCTTTCCAGAGGTGTCGGTGGCTCCTCTTCTCGCAGCATTCCGGCGATCTGGCCGATCTCGGTGGCCTGGCCGGTGGAGATCACCAGAGCAGTGGCGCGACCCGACACCGCCACCGTGCCGGCGAACACCATCGACGCCCGGTCCCCGATGGCGACATCGGAGGCGACGGGTTCGATGGCCTTATCGACCGGCGTCGACTCTCCCGTCAATTCGGACTCGTCGAGCTGTAGGCGAAACGCAGAGACCACTCTGGCGTCGGCAAAGACACGATCGCCCGCCTCGATGACGATGAGGTCCCCGGGCACGATCTCCTCAGTGGGGATCTGCTGCTCGTTGCCGGACCGTATGACGTTGGCCGTGGGAGAAGTCAGTTTGCGCAGCCCTTCGGCCGCATCCGCGGCCTTCGCCTCCTGCACATATCCGATCACCGCGTTCAGGATCACGATGGCCACTATCACGAGCGCCTCGAGCCAGTCACCCAAGAGCAGGCCGCTGATCAGAGCAGCCACCATGAGGATCAGCACCAACACATCCTCGAACTGCCGGACAACCAGCTCCCACCTGGTCGGTCCGGGGTCTTCCTCGATCCGATTGGGGCCGACCTCCTCCAGACGCTGGGTCGCCACCCCTGAATCGAGCCCACGCTCGAGATCTGAGGAGAGCTCCTGATTGACCTGTTCGGCGGTCACAGCGTGAGGCTGGGATGCGGGGCCGAGTCGTTGGTTCAGCGAGCTCATTGGAACACTCGAGTCAAGCGCGCCGAAAGAGGTTTGATAGAAACCACGTCGGGAAGGGGATCGCCCGCATCCGTATCTGCTCTCGGCGGCTCGTCAGAACCGGGATCCTTCGCAATTGGGTGTTCGCTGGCCCGTTGTTCGGTCTTTGGTCGACGTACTTTCAAGTCCTTCTCCCGTCAAAGGAGGTTCAGTGACTCTTGCGAGGATGCACCGCAGTTGGGCTGGGCTGGCTCTTCTGGTCACCGCGCTGGCACTCATCGTCGGAGCGATACTCGTGGTTGTAGTGCCCTTTGGCGGTCTGGCAAATCCAGCGGCCGGAATCGCGTACTACGTGGCGCTCATGGTGGCAGCTCCTGCGGCTGCCGTTCTCGCGACTCTCATCGGTGTCACACCCGATTCTCTGAGATCGACACGACCTAGCTGGGCCAGATTCAGGCCGTGGTCACGATCGGTCTCCTCGTTGTCGTGGCTGCGCTGGTACCAGGTTGGGATCAGGGCATATGGCACCACGGGCCCGCGGGCTCTGGGTCACCAGCAGCCTCATCTGCGTCGTTCTGAACTGGGTCGTCATCGTCCTGGCCCTGCGAAGACCGCAGAACCGACAGCTCGCCGGTGCCCAGGCACGTACCGCTCCATCATGACCGCCCTCTGCTGCTGGTCGTCTTTGGCCTGAACCAGGATCTGACTCTGCCTTCTGCTTGCGGCCCTGGTCTTTCACCTCTTCGAGTCGGCATTCATCCTGGCCCAGCTGGTGTGCGCGCAAGCCGGTGGATATGAGGCCTACGTGTCCTTCGGCAAATCAGCCACTTCCTCGGGCCCATCCTCTCGAGATCTTCATCGCGAGTTGCGACCTCCCAACGGGCGAAGGCCATTGTTCCCGGGCCAAAGGGATGTTCGCCTCTACCGGTCTCCAGGACGCCTTCCTAGCTTGGAGCCTGGAGGCAAACATGGAATCGAAGCAAAGACTCCTGCGGGCGGCAATGGCGGTGTTCACCACTATCACACTGGTGATGCTGCTATTGCCGTTCACCAACTCGGCTGCGCTCGCATCCTCCGTCGAGCCCCGGA
>DASUUP010000119.1:0-2242 GCA_036373995.1 Acidimicrobiia bacterium | reverse complement strand
ACGTATCCGGCCGAGGCCAGCACAACGACCACACCTGCGGTGGCAAGCAAGAGTCGGAGCCTCATGCGCATCAGGGTCTCATCGCCATATCGACACCCGCCACTTTTACACGGGGGACCATCACGAAAACGTTACGAGTGCTGCAGCCGATATCGGCCGAGCTAGTGGATGATCCGAATTGCGGGGCCGGTCGAGTATGTCTCAGAGAGGGTGCGCCAGTCTCTGACATGGGGCTTCGTGGCAAATGGGTTCCGGTATGGACAGCCGGCCTCCGCAGCCGGGTGCACAGATTCGAATCCTGCCGGGGCACCACGCCCTCTCACCTGGGATCTACAGATTCTCTCTCAACCCGCGTGCAGAGAGTCCCTCCCTGTCCTCTCGGTGGGCCGCTTCCAGCGACGAAAGGCCAGGTCGAGAATCACCCGCAACGATCGCATCGAGAGTGGCCTTTCTCAGCAAAATCGGAGTTGACGATATTCCGGACGAGGAACATGTCACCCACAGCGCATAGACTCATATCCATGCCTAGAGCCATCTGGAAAGGCGCCATCAACTTCGGGTTGGTGACCATCCCGGTGGGGATGTACACCGCAACCGACAACAAGACGCCCAAGTTCAAACAACTCAGAAAGACCGACCACTCCCCCATCCGCTACAAGCGTGTGGCCGAGGCCGATGGTGAGGAGGTCCAGTGGGACGACATCGTCAAGGGGTACGAATTCGAGAAGGATCGGTTCGTCGTGTTCACCGACGAGGAGCTGTCCGCGGCCAACCCCGAAGGTGACAAGCTCGTCGATGTCATCCAATTCGTCGACGAGGACGAGATCGACCCGATGATGTATCAGAAGTCTTACTACCTCGCCCCCGAGAAGACAGGGGTCAAGGCTTACCGCATCCTCAAACAGGCGTTGGAGGACAAGGGCCGGGTCGGTATCGCCAAGGTTTCCATCCGGGAGAAGCAGCAGCTCGCCACCATTCGCATCAAGGACGACGTGATCGTCATGGAGACGATGTTCTGGCCAGATGAGATCCGCGACGCCGAGTTCGAAGAGCTCGGTGCGAATGTCGAGATCCGGCCGGAGGAGGTCGAGATGGCCGCCTCGATCATCGACAACCTGACCAAGCCGTTCAACGGTGAGGAGTACGTCGACAGGACGCGCGAAGCGGTGGAGGATCTGGCCGAGAAGAAGATCGCCGGCGAGGAGATCGTCGCACCCGCTTCACCAGAGCCCACCAAGGTCGTCGACCTGCTCGACGCCCTCAAAGCATCCGTCGAGGCGACCAAGGAGAAGCAGGCAAAGGCCGGCTGAGCTCGGAGCGGGTTGGGGGCGCCCATTTAGAGTCACGCCCCGTGACAAGGTACGGCGCAGTCGAGATTGGCGGCACCAAGACAGACGTCGCGGTTGGATCGTCCCCTGACGACCTCTCAACGCCACATCGGATCCCAACCACGACCCCCGACGAGACGCTCAGCGCCGTCGCCATGCTCCTCGCCTCCCACGAGGTCGTCGCCATCGGTGTCGCCAGTTTCGGGCCGCTCGACCTCGACCCATCGAGCCCGGGATACGGGAGGATTCTCGCTACGCCGAAGCCGGACTGGACGGGCGCCTCGGTCCTAGAGACCATCCATACCGCGACCGGAGTGCCCGTGCAGCTCGACACCGATGTGAACGGGGCGGCGCTGGGGGAAGGGCGCTGGGGAGCCGCGAGAGGTATGTCGGATTACGTGTACATCACCGTTGGTACCGGGATCGGTGCCGGTGTGGTCGTCGATGGCCGGGTGATCAGCGGAGAGCGTCACCCCGAGGCAGGTCATCTCGTGGTGAGTCGGCGGGAAGGCGACGAGTATCCAGGCAACTGCCCCTATCACGGGGACTGCCTGGAGGGGATGGCAAACGGGCCGGCGCTGGAGGCGCGTTTTGGGCGCCCAGGGACATGGGCCGGCAACGAGGCAGTGCTCGACGTCGGCAGCCACTATCTGGCCCAGGGTCTGCGCGACCTGGTCTACACCGTCGCGCCCGAGCGGATGATCATCGGCGGTGGAGTTTCCCGCATCCCCTACTTTCATGAGAGGCTGCGTAGCAAGCTCGGTCAACTCCTCGCCGGCTATCCCGACGAACCAGACCTCGACCTACTCGTCGCCAAGCCGGGACTTGGCCACCTATCGGGGTTGGCCGGAGGATTGATCCTCGCAGAACGCGCCGCGGGCTGATGGGAACTCCGGCCGTTCACATTCGTCCCG
>DASUUP010000118.1:0-3690 GCA_036373995.1 Acidimicrobiia bacterium | reverse complement strand
AAGAGGCGAAATCGCCGACGCAAGAACGACAGGTCCGGCCAGTCCCAGCAGAAGAACGACCAGAATCGGCAGCAGGATCGTTCCCGGGAGGGTAAGAATGGGGGCCGCCGCCAGGACCAGAGGGGATCCAAGCCCCGGTCTGGTGGCAAGAAAACGAAAACGGAGTCAAAAGTGTCCGATGACCGACCCAGTCTGTCCAACGAAGAGCAGGCCGATCTGACGCGTGAGTTCCTCGAAGGTCTCGTCGAGGCCTATGGGCTGGAAGGCTCGGTTTCGACGAGCATCGAAGAGGATGTCATCATCGCCGACGTCGAAGGTCCACAGACCGAGGCCATGGTCGGTGTGCGGGGCTCGGTCCGGTCTGCGATTCACGAGCTGACCAGGACCGTTCTGCAGCGATACAGCAAAGATACAGCACGTCTCCGTCTCGACATCGCCGGATATGCGGAGCGTCGTAGAAAGGCCCTGTCCATCTACGCGGAGCAGCTCATAGAGCAACTCATGTCGGAGGGTGGGGAGATCATGCTGGAGCCCATGAGCCCCGCCGACCGCAAGGTGATTCATGACGTGGCGGCCGAAAACGATGGGGTCACTTCTTACTCCGAAGGCGAGCCACCCAAGCGTTACGTAGTTCTCTCCCGCGTGGATGGCTCCGAAGAGGAATAGCCACCCACTACATGGGAAGACGTAGCCGGGTCTATCGATCGAGCCGGGCTACTTTGTTTCACGTGAAACAGGTGCTGGCCGCGGCCCGATACGCCGACATCGAGCTCACTTCGACCCAGCTGGCGCAGATGAAACGCTACGCAGACTGGCTCCGAACCGAGGGTCATCAGGCTGGTGGAATCGGCCCGGACGAGCTCGACCGCGTGGAGAGACGTCACCTCGCCGATTCCTTGTTGTTCGTCTCCGAGTTGGACGGACCCCAGGAAACATGGGACCTGGGCACAGGTGTCGGTCTCCCCGGGGTTCCAATGGCCATTGCCCTGCCGGACACTCATTTCGTCCTCGTGGATCGATCCGGACGTCGCATCGATCTTCTACGTCGGGCACTCCGCATCTTGGAGTTGGAGAATTGTGAGGTAATGCAAAGCGAAATCGGCGATCTTCGTGGCGAGATCGAGTCGATCGTGGCCCGGGCCAGTCTTCGCCCCGATGAGATGGTGGATGTTGCTCACAGGTTGCTCGTGCCGGGTGGTCGGGCGGTCATAGCCGGATCGTGGCGACAACGTCCTCAGCATCCCGGTTGGACGACCGTAGAAATACCTCAGGATGTGCTTGACCAGACCGTTTGGCTTCTTATCATGCGGCGCGAATGACCAAGCCCATGGTGGTCGCCCTCGCCAACCAGAAAGGTGGTGTCGGCAAATCGACCACAGCCATCAACCTCGCCGCAGCATTGGCGTTTCAAGATCAGCGGGTTCTACTCATCGACCTCGACCCCCAGGGCAATGCCACCAGTGGGCTTGGAATCGACAGGAGTACGATCGAGGTCTCGATCTATGACGTTCTTCTCAAGGAATCACCACTCGAGGACGCCATCGAGCCGACATCGGTACTCAATCTCTTCGTGGTTCCGGCGACGATCGACCTGGCCGGAGCCGAGATCGAGCTCGTGTCCATGTTTTCACGTGAAACACGGCTGCGCCATGCGATCGAGGAATTGGACGACGGCTACGACATAATCCTCATCGATTGCCCACCCTCGTTGGGTCTGCTGACGGTGAATGCGCTCACCGCAGCCGAGGAAGTCGTGATCCCCATCCAATGTGAGTACTACGCTTTGGAAGGTCTCAGTCAGTTGCTCAAGAATGTCGAGTTGGTCTCCGCAAACCTCAATCCCGACTTGAATGTTGGTGGGGTGATCCTCACCATGTACGACGGTCGGACCAAACTATCCAGAGACGTGGCGGAACAGGTGAGAGAGTTTTTTGGCGACATAGCCTATCGCACCGTGATCCCCCGCTCGGTACGACTCTCCGAGGCTCCCTCGTATGGGGAGCCCATCGAGGCGTTCGACCCGATGAGTCGGGGCGCCATTGCATATCGGAATCTGGGACGTGAGTTCCTGGAACGAAACGGCTAGGAGCACAGAGCGGTGACAACACGACGGAAAGCCGGTCTGGGGAGAGGTCTCGAGGCTCTCATCCCGACCGATCCCGAGCACGGGGATGGGCCCTCTTATGTGGAGATCCCGGTCGATGACATCAAACCCAATCCGAATCAGCCCCGAAGCCGTTTCGACGATGCGACCCTCGATGAGTTGGCGGCGTCGATCACCGAGGTTGGTGTCCTGCAACCCGTGGTGCTCACCCGGGACGAGCAGGGTCATCACTATCTCATAGCCGGGGAGCGACGGTGGAGAGCGGCGCGGCGGGCCGGGTTGGGGACGATACCAGCGGTGGTCAGGGGTACATCGGGTGACAGCACGTTGATCGAGGCCCTGATCGAGAACGTGCAACGTCAGGACTTGACCCCACTCGAGGAAGCACATGCCTACCGACAACTCCTGGAAAATACTGGAATGAAGCAGGAAGACGTGGCGGCGCGTGTCGGCAAGTCACGTTCCGCGATCTCGAACACGCTTCGTCTTCTCCAGTTGCCAGGCGTGGTCCAGTCGATGATCGATAACGGTCGACTCTCCGCAGGTCATGCCCGGGCACTGCTCGGTCTCGAGGACGACAAATACGCCGGGTATCTCGCTGAGAAGGCCGCCGAGGAAGGCTGGAGCGTCCGCCAGGTCGAGGACGCCGTCCGCGACCGAAAGGCCATGGGCCGGCCCCCGGTGTCGACGCGGGTCACCCAGGTGCGTCCCGTCGAGATAATCGAGCTGGAGAAGCGTCTAACCGACCACCTGGGATCACGAGTGAAGATCAACTACAAGAACAAGAGGGGAAAGGTCGAGATCAGGTTCTCTTCATTGGAGGACCTGGAACGGATCTACCGCATCATCTCTTAGGTCACTCACCGGGTTTCCGCGAAGAACTGACTCAATCCTTCAGCCACGGCCAGACCGCTCTTCTCGTCCAGGTTGCGCAATGCGACCACCGCAGCCGGTGCCCTCGTCTCTTTCAACATCGCGCTGGCCCGACCTTCGACTCGGCCGCCCACGGTCAGGGCTATGGCGCTGGCCAGGGCCTGACCAGCCTGCGAGGAGCTGTGCTCCGAGGCGAAGTAGTAGACGGAGTCGTCTTCGTCGCGGTTGATCCGAAACGCCACGATGAGATCGGAGCCGAGCCGATTCGCTCTGCGCGCCCGCAACCTCTCCGGAAGTGTGATGTCGCTGCTGCGTGACATGACGGGCACTCCGCCGGCGTCCTGAATGGCAAGTGCTGCTGCCGCTGCCGCATTCCATGCGTCACGAGCCTCATCGGGGTCGCGGCAATCGGCGTCCAAGAAGATGCGTGCCCCCGCCATGGTCGAGGGCAGCATGCGCAGCCACTCTCGCTCGCGGATGGCCTGGCGGCCCTCCTTCATCTCGCCACGGGTGACCAGATGGATCTCTGTTACGACCTCGGGACCGACCCTTCCATCTTCTGCCAGGTGGCGGTTGCGTTGGAAGTCGATCACCGCGTGCTCGGTCTGCGGTCCGTAGATCCCATCGACCTTCCCGGAGTCGAAGCCCAGCGAGTTGAGTCGGGATTGGAGCTCGGCCACGTCCTCGCCTCTGATCATGGGTCGGCGCATGAA
>DASUUP010000117.1:0-4618 GCA_036373995.1 Acidimicrobiia bacterium | reverse complement strand
CCATGAGCCCGCTGGTGAGACCTGCGGCGAGCACAACCCTCCCCAACCGTTTGTGCCTCTCGTAACTCGCAGATCGGAACTTGCGTGAGACCTGAAATGGCGCCCCGAGCAGGTAGACGGCTCCGGGAAGGATGTGCAGGTATGCCAGCACCGGACTCTCCGCATAGCGGCGATCGAACTCTCCTTCGGCGGGAAGAGTGCCGGCGGTGAGATTCGAGAGGTCATTCACCAGCCTGATCACGATGAAGACCAGGACGGTGACGATCAGAAACCACGTGGCCGCCCACCCGAACGCGCCGAGGGCTCTGCCGTTAGTACTCGTCATCCGGACGACGTTGCTTCGATGGCTGGACCCGGGGAGGCTCACCCGGCATCTTGGGGTAGTGGGGTGGCCACGGAGCGTCGCCGATTCCGTTCTCCTCGTCGCGCACGACCCACTCCATCAGGGTGTCGATCCTCCCAGCCGCCTCGTCGATGCCCTCCGTGAGGTCCCGGACCGCCTCCCAGCGTTGTGAGAAGGATCCCAGCGGGAAGTGCTCGATCTCGATATCGGCCAGCTCGTCCCATCGGAACGGAGTCGAGACGAACCCGGTTGGGCGGACTCCGTAAGCCGACGAGACCGTCTTGTCGCGTGCATTCTGGTTGTAGTCGACGAACACGCCATGACGTTCCTCCTTCCACCAGCTGGTCGTGACCAGGCCGTCGAGACGTCGTTCCAGCTCGCGGGCGAAAGCGAGCACAGCACGACGGGTCTGGAAGAAGTCCCACAGCGGTTCGATCCTCACATAGACGTGGATGCCGCGGCTCCCTGAGGTTTTCGGCCATCCCGCCAGTCCCAGCTCCTCGAGCAGGTCTTTGGCCCCCGCGACGGCCTCCTTCACCTTGTCGAAGCCGAATCCGTCGGTTGGGTCGAAGTCAAAGCGCAACTCATCGGGGTGGTCTATGTCGTCGGAGCGAACCGGCCAGGGGTGGAAGTCGAGACATCCCAGTTGAACCAGGCGGATCACATCGGCTTCGGTGACCGGCACGTTCATCCGTCCCGGTCGCTGGGAGGGGAACCTGATCTGCACGGTCTCGAACGGGGTGTTCTTCGAGGCCCGCTTGTGATAGATCGGGTCGACGGTCACGTCTTTCATGTAACGCTTCAGCATCGTCGGCCGACGTGTGATCCCTCGCGCCGCTCCTTCGGAGACCATCACGAAGTGGTTGACGACGTCGAGCTTGGTCCAACCCTGGACGGGGAACACGACACGACTCGGGCTGGAGATCCGAATCTCCTCGCCACCGACCTCCACGGTGGTGTGATCAGCCACGCGGGCGTATCGTTGCGACGGTCATATCGGCACCGAACAATAGGTAGACGCAGCAATGGTCGAGCCCGTACCCGATCCCAGCGACGACGACGTCGCCAGTTGGCAACGGACCCTGGCGCCGCGGGCGTTCAATCGGACGTGGGAGTTGCTCGACGCCGCCGACCTGACTCGTGAACAGGAAGAAGAGATGCTCGCTGCCACCTTCGCCCAGCGTCACCTCTGGTATCACGTCGGGGACGCCAGGAACCACGCCATCGCCGACTGGCAGGTCTCCCGCGTCGCCGCCGTCCTCGGCTATGCCGACTTGGCGAGACGTTTCGGTGAACGGTCTCTCGAGGTCGCCATCGAGAACGGTCTCGACGCCTTCGTGATCGGCTTCGCCCACGAGGCCATCGCCCGAGCGGCAGCGGACGTCGATGACGTGGAGACCTTCAGCGAGCATCTGGAACTGGCTCGGGCCGCACTCTCCGAGATCGAAGACGAGGAGGACCGCGACCTGCTGGCGTCCGACCTCGCGGAGATGAGCGAGAGTTGATGCCTCTCGAACGTCGTTCAGCTCCGAGGAGTGTCGGGTGGGACCACTCCAAATCGTCCTGAAGCCGGTGGTCGACTTCAGCAACGAGGAGACAACGGCACTCCACGTCATGAAGTCAGCGGTCTACCCCGACCGAACGCCCGAGATCGAGGCCAATCGTGCAAGGGAATGGGACCGACCCCAATGGGGTGTCTTCGTGACCGACCAATCCGGGGCCCTCGTCTCTTACACCGGAGTGGTGATGCGGTCCGGTGCAGTGGATGGGCAGGACGTCGTCATCGGCGGAGTGGGCGGGATCGCCACACACCCAGACCACAGGGGCAAGGGCTACGCCCCTCTCGGGATGGGACGCGCCCTGGACTTCCTGCTGGAAAACGGTGCCGCCTTCGGGCTCCTGGTGTGCCGGGACGAGCTGGTCGGCTACTACACCCGCCTCGGATGGCGGCTGTTCGAGGGGACGACGCTCAACACCCAGCGCGGAGAACAGGAGGTGTTCACGTTCAACAACGTGATGGTCGGGGACCTCAACTCAACGGCCCCGGCGGCCGGCGTCATCGACCTGCGTGGGCCGGCCTGGTAGCTGGAAACCAGCGTTGCCGGCAATCCTTTGAATGGAGACGAAGTGCGAACTACTCGTGTCCCGCCCCCACAAAACGGACTACTTGTAGAAGGGGAGCCGTCTCAACAGCTTCAAAGCCGGGCCGAGGATCCGTTGGTAGGTGCTGTAGGTCATGGAGCCGATGGGTGCGAATGCCGGTCCGATCTTCTGGACTGCGATGGTCTGTGCCTCGGTGTACTTGAGCAAACCGATCGCACCGTGGCGCCTCCCAAGCCCTGAAGACTTGAATCCGCCCATCGGGGCGTCGTAGCTCGACCAGGCCGCGGCATAGCCGTCATTCACACCCACCGTGCCGGCATGAAGTCGGGACGCGATCTGCAAGCCGCGGCGCGTGTCCGACGTCCATACGCTGTAGTTGAGTCCGAGATCGGAGTCGTTAGCCTCGCCGATGGCCTTTTCCAGATCGGTGAACCCGTAGATCGAGGCTACGGGCCCGAAGGTCTCGTCCCGACAGAGGCTCATCGTCTCATCGACGTCGGCGAGCAAGGTGGGCTCGTAGAAGAGCGGGCCGACATCAGGGCGTGGCTTGGCTCCGGTGAGGACCGTTGCCCCGTTCTCGACGGCGTCCTCGACGTGGGCGTGGACACGTTCGAGGTGGCTCCGGTCGATCATCGAGGACAGGACTGACGAGAAGTCGAACGAGGTGGTCATCGACATGCTGCGGCTGTGATCGACCAGACGGCGGGTGAACTCGGCACGTATCGCCTCGTCGACGTAGATGCGCTCCATCGAGATGCAGAGCTGGCCGCCGTTGGCGAACATCGCCCGAGCGATGCCCGGGATCGTCTTGTCGAGATCGGCGTCGGCCAGGACTATCGCCGCGTTCTTGCCACCGAGCTCCATGGAGGATCCGATGAGACGCTCTCCGGCCCGGGCGGCAACCATGCTGCCGACAGCGGTCGAGCCGGTGAACATCACGAAGTCGACCTCGTCGATGAGGACAGTGCCGACGTCCTCTCCAGGACCGGTCACGACCTGGACCAGGCCCCTCGGCAGACCTGCTTCCTCGAGGAGCTTCAGACCGTACAGAAGGGAGAACGGCGTCTTCTCATCGGGTTTGCTCACCACGGCATTGCCTGCCAGGAGGGCGGGGATGATGTCCGCCACCGAGAGGTTGAAGGGGAAGTTCCACGGACTGATGCTCCCGACGACTCCTACCGGGTGCCGATATTCGTAGGTCTTGGTGAACCCCGGGATGGATACGGCGCGACGTTTCCTCTTCAACAGCCCGGGGCCAGTGCTCAGGTAGTAGCGGGTCGTGGCAATGGTGTCGAAGACCTCTTCGAACGCCGGGATGCGCGCCTTTCCGGCCTCGAGCTGGATCACGTCCATCGCGATGTCGGCTCTGGCGATGAGCAAATCATGAAACCCGGAGAGGACTCTCGCCCGTTCTCGGACTGACCTTCGTGCCCAGCCAATCTGTGCCGCCCGGGCAGTCTCGACTGCGCGTCGCACGTCCGTCTCGTCGGCGATCGGGATCGTGGCCAACGCGGTCTCGGTGAACGGGGCGAGGACGACCATCGTCTTCGTCCCGGAGGAGACATCGATCCGGGCCTCGAGAGAATCGAGTAGCTCCCTAGTCACATTGGGAGCGAGACCCGCTCTGTCGGCGGTGGCTGTCACGGCACCATCTTAGGTATTGGGGTCTCTCACGAGCAGGCGGCTCTAACGTGCCCACCCATGGGTCAGGTCCATCAGATCAACACCAGCAAGGGTGGTGTGCCAAAGCTGGCAGTGGAGGATGCGGTGGTCGGCGAGCGTGGCATCGTCGGCGACGAGCAGGCTGACAGGGTCCACCACGGTCATCCGGACCAGGCCCTGTGCCTCTTCTCACTCGAGGTGATCCAGAGGTTCCAATCAGAGGGGCACCCGATCGAGGCGGGGTCGGCCGGTGAGAACATCACGGTCTCGGGGATGGACTGGGCCGACGTGGTGCCGGGAAGGAGGGTGAGCATCGGGCCGGTCGAGATCGAGATCACTCACTTCGCCACGCCATGCTCGAAGAACGCCAGATGGTTCGTCGACGGGCGTTACAACCGTATGCACGCGGACCGCCATCCCGGGGAATCTCGCGTGTATGCGCGGGTGATCGCCGGAGGTGTGGTCACGACCGGTGACCCGGTCGAGCTACTCGGCTAAACGGTCGCCCAG
>DASUUP010000116.1:0-3367 GCA_036373995.1 Acidimicrobiia bacterium | reverse complement strand
ACTGCGGTCAGCCCGGCACACACGTATGCCTCTGCCGGCACCTACACGGTGTCGCTGACGACAGCGGACGGCACCGACAGCGACACTTTCACCGCGACGGTCACAGTCAGTGAGCCACCAGGCAGCGGAGTATTGACCGCGGCCGTCTATCCGATCATCGTCGAGGGCAGAGACGCCTCGGTATCGATAGGTGTTTTCGACGGGAACGGGGTGTTCGTCGGAGGAGCCACTGTCGATGGAGTCTGGACATACATCCACCGGAACGGCCAGGAGAAGACGGTAACCGCCTCCGGTGTGACGAGTAGCGAGCCGTTGGACGGGCTGTTGGGCAACCTCGTGTTGACCAACAGGTTCCCACCCAACAGCACGGTGTTGAGTTTCTGCGTTACTGACGTGACCGCTCCGGGTTACGAGTACGCGTCGTCAGTGACTTGTGCCACGCCATTGACCGCTGGCGAATCCTGACGCGCCCTTCCGGTTAGGTTGAGGCCATGGCTCGCCTCGACATAACGGCGCTCGACAGCCTGAAATACCGGGTCATCGTCAGCGAGGAAGGCTCCACTTCGACCCACGAGGTCACACTGCAACCCGAGGATCTCGAGAGCCTGAGCGCGGATGCTTCGGGAGAGAAGTTGGTCGAGGCGTCGTTCCGGTTTTTGCTCGATCGCGAGCCCAAAGAGTCGATTATGAGCCGTTTCGACCTCTCGGTGATCAGCCGATACTTCCCCGATTTCCCGGATCGGATCGCCGATTACCTGTGAGCGCCGAGGCACGAGCGCAGGCTGAGGAAGCCTTTCGAGACGAGGGAATCGACGCGCACACGTGGTCCAACGAACCCGGCTACGTCTATGGCGAGCACGAGCATCCATACCACAAGGTGCTCTTCTGCATCCAAGGGTCGATCGTCTTTCACACGCCCGACGGGGACACGTCCCTTTCCGAGGGCGACCGACTCGACCTCCCGCCTCACACTCCGCACGGTGCCACCGTTGGAGCTAATGGCGTCATATGCATGGAAGCGGCGAGACGGTGAAACCGCAGCTCCGGGCGGATCGAACCTGAACCTCGGCCGATGGCCTTCGTTGGCGGCCCAGGAGCGACTCAGCGAGCCGATGTGGTGGTTCCATCGAGCCTGATCCGGGTAGAAGAAGACGCGTGCAGATCATCGATGGCCGATACGAACTGCTCGAGGTGATCGCCTCAGGTGGGATGGCCTCTGTTTGGCGCGCCCGAGACAGACGTCTCGAACGTTTGGTGGCACTGAAACGGCCGCACCCCGGTACGGCGGGAAGCGACGCCGAGAAGCGGATGAACAGGGAGGCGAGGGCGGCCGCTGCCCTCAGCCACCCGAACCTGGTCACCATCTACGACTATGGGACGGACGACGAAGGTCCCTATCTCGTGATGGAGTTGCTCGAGGGCCCCACCCTTCAGGACCGATTCGGTGCGGTGCAAGCCAGCGAAGCCATCGACATTGGAGCCCAGATCGCCGATGGCCTCGCGGTGATCCACCAGGCGGGCATCGTGCACAGGGATGTCAAGCCGGCGAACGTGATCATGTCGGGCCACGGACCACGGCTGACCGACTTCGGAATCGCCACCGACCCCACCCTCGTCGGGGAGATAACCGATCCGGGCCAAGTCGTGGCCACACCGGCCTACGCGGCTCCTGAGGTGTTGCGCGGCGAGGAGCAGACACTCGCTTCGGACGTGTACTCGCTGGCGACGGTGATCGACGCCCTCTTCGAATCGGCTGGATCGAGGCCCGACTCTCAACTCCAAAGTGTTCTCGACTCGGCCCGGGCCGAGTCGCCGGCAGACCGGCCCACCGCCGGCGAGTTTGCAGCCGCGCTCCGGAATGCGGCACCGACTGTCAGCAGGCCGTTGGGTCGGGGTTCGACGATGGTCCTGGACGCGACACCCCGGGGCCCAGAGAGGGACGAGATCCACGCGCAGCCAAGGAGGCGGCCATTTCTCGTAGCGGTCTCCGTACTCGCCGTAGCCGCCATCGGGCTTGTCGCTCTCGGGCTGTCTCTGGCTTCCGACGACCCGAACGCCAATGCCTCCCCAAGCCCAACCGACCCACTCAGCTCCACCACGACCACCACACTCGAGACGACGACCACGACCGCAGCGATCGATACCACGGTGCCGACCGCAGTGGATGCTCTGCAGGACGTGCGCGACCGGCTCGAGGCAGTGCTGCTGGAGCCGCCGCGATCTGAGCTGAATTCGCCAGAGGTCGAGGACCTCATGAAGAAAGTCGATGACGCCGTCCTTCTCGCTGGCCACGATGAACTCAAGGAAGCCGAGCAGAAGCTGGAGGAGGTCGCCGAACGAATCAATGAGAAGCTCAGTGGTGAGTCACACGAAGATTCCATCGCGATGCTCGAGGAGATCGCAGGCATTTTGGGCGTCGAGTTAGAGACTCCGGATGATGACGAATGAGCCCGCGGACAGAAAGCAGTTCAGGGTGAGAGGCGAAGGCCACTCCAACCCTGTGTGCCGATACAGCACGTCGACCGGGAGTATGACGTGAAAAGGATTGGCAGTCCCGACCGGATTCGAACCGGCGTTTCCGGCTTGAAAGGCCGGCGTCCTAGGCCTCTGGACGACGGGACCGTGGCACAGCCTGTCGACCGCCCAGTCGGGTCGGCCGACAGGGAGAGGTTACGCCGACCCGGTGGTCAGCCCAACTCACTGATCAGAGATCCTTCAGGTTGTGCAGACGTATCGATCGTGGGGTAGGATCGAACACATGTTCGCCCTCGATGGCCAACAGAGCCTCTTCGGATCCGAGGACACCACGTTCGATCGGGCCTACTCGGAGTTGAGGAGGGTCCAACTCGACGACAGCGCCTGGCTCGACTACTCCCCGATGTGGCTTTCGGGTGACGAGACGTTGTTCCGGACTCTCACCGAGGGAGCCGAGTGGAGACAGCCCGTAGTAAGGATGTACGACCGGGATGTCCTCACTCCGAGGCTGGTCGCCCGGCTCGAGCCCGACATCCATCCGATCGTGCCTGAGCTGATCGGGAGCCTCTCCGCACGATACGGGGTGAGGCTCGATCAGGTGAGTGCGGGCTGGTACCGCGACGGCAACGACTCGGTGGCCTACCACGGCGACCGCATCGCCAGGGAACGTGATGAAGCCATCGTCGCCACGGTTTCCCTCGGTGCGGCCCGGAGGTTCCTCATCAAGCCCAAGAGTGGGGGCCAGGCACACTCATTCTCGCTGGGTCATGGCGATCTCGTGGTGATGGGCGGGAGCTGTCAGCGGACCTGGGAGCACGCCATCCCGAAGACCGCTTCAGCGGGACAGCGGATCGCCCTCATGTTCCGACACTTCTACATCTGAGACTCAGCC
>DASUUP010000115.1:0-8203 GCA_036373995.1 Acidimicrobiia bacterium | reverse complement strand
CAGGTAGCCGACACGTCTCTTCACCTCGAGGGGGTGGCGACGCGGATCGAGGCCGTGGATCTCCATCGATCCGGACGTGGGCTCGGTCAGCCCGAGGAGCATGAGGATCGTGGTGGTCTTACCGGCTCCGTTTGGTCCGAGGAGCCCGAATACCTCACCGGTCTCGATGTCGAGATCGAGCCCGTCGACCACCGTCACGTCGTCGTATCGCTTGGTCAACCCGACCGTGTGAATGGCAGTTGCCACGTCTTATCTCCTGCCGTAGCGCCGGAACACCCACGCCAGGCCAACGAGTGTCAACACGATCAGGGCGACGCCGACGAAACCCCAAATAGCCGATGGGTTGACGGTGGTCCGGATGTCGACGGTGGTGTTGGCCTCATCGCTGTCGGCACGGAAGGTGATCACATAGTCACCGGCTATCGCCTGGTCGGACGGGGCGATCGTCGCCGCGAGATTGGCTGATTCGCCTGCTCCCAGCTGAGCGATTACGGGCTCCGCAAAAGAGACCTCCCAGTTGGATGGGGCGGTCGCCGTCAGCTCGATGGTGGTGATCGGGGCGGTGCCCGTGTTCGTGACCACGAGGGGGATCTCGGTCGATCCGTCTGCGCTCACCTCAGTGCTGAGACGCTGGTCCAGGGTGCTGAGCTCTATCGAGAACGAGCCCACGATCTCCACGATCATCTCAGCCTGGACCTGAGTCTCCGGAGATGAGGCCTGGACCGAGATCGGGTATTGACCGGATTCGACGCCGGGAGGCGCGGTCGCCTCGACAGTGACCTGTGCGGTCGATCCCGAGTCGACCTGGATCGTGGTGGCCTGTGGTTCAGAGGTTGGCTCCGCGGTCACGTCCCATCCGGCTGGCCCCGTGGAGCTCAGCTCGAATTCGAGGTCGCTCGGCGTGTCGTTGCGGAGCTCCACACTGAAAGTCGCCGCCTCTCCAGTCGGGACCCGAAGCCCGGGAAAGTCCGGGTTGAGAGACACCTCGCCGCCGGCCTGGGCCGACACCCGGACCTGAAGTGCCAGACTCACCGCCGAACCACCGTTGGAAGCAGACACACCTATGTCGTAGGCCCCGTCGGTGGCGTCGACGGGCACGCCGATGTCGAGACTGACCTCGGGCGCCTCCGGACCCGCGGTGACGCCGTCGATCTCGAAGCCTCCGCCTCTGAAGACGGCAGTCCAGCCGTCGGGGATGTCGGTCACCTCCAGGGCCACCGGCGAAGGGTCCGGAGCAACGACCGCGAGATCGAAACTGGCCTGATCACCGGCCTCGACGGAGATCCGTGGATAGGGAGTGGATATGCCGAGACTCTCGACTTCGGTCGTCGGAGTGTCTTCCTGGGCTAGTGCAGACAGCGGTGTGAGCATCGATGCCACCACCGTGAGAGCTACCAATGTACGAGCCGGGCGCATTGCCTTGGTTCCTCCAATGCTTCTCATTCGCTTTGCGGCGCGCACGAAAACTAACGAGATTTAGGAATCTGTAAATGGATGGAAAAAAGTCGTGGTGGCTGCTGGCTAGACGTTGGGCTGGATTCCGATCTCGGTCGCCTTGACCGCGACCCATATCTCGCTCCCGGAGACGAGACCCAACTCCTCACTGGCCGCGGTGGTCAACTCAACGGTCAACGAGAGCGGCGGGCCGGTGCGCAGCCGGACCCGGGGCCCGAGCCGCTCGACTGCAGCCACCGTCGTCGCCCACGTGTTGCGTGGGCTGCCAGTGGGGCGCGTGGTGTGGACCGCCACCGCAGTCGGAGGGATCGTCACCAGGACCGCTCCTTCGACGAGCTCATCGGCCACTCGCAGTCGATGGCCGTCGACATCGACCAGCCCATGCTCGGCGGACCCTCGCAGGAGATTGGCACCAGCTAGATCCGCCGCATACGGGGTGAGCGGGCGAAGCCGTATGTCGTCGGCCGTGCCGGACTGGGTGATCCGGCCGCCTTCGATGACGAGGATCTCGTCGGCGAGGAGGAAAGCCTCGGCAGGGTCGTGGGTGATCACCATCCGCGGGCCCTCGAAAGCCTCCAAGTGCTGGATGAGGACATGGCGCGTGGACGACCTGGTCGCTACATCGAGGGCTGATAGCGGCTCATCGAGAAGAAGCAGCTCAGGCTCGGTGACCAGAGCGCGAGCGAGGGCCACTCGTTGCGCCTCACCACCGGAGAGGTCTGCCGGTCTCCGCTTCTCCTGACCGTCGAGGCCGACCCGACTCAGCCACACGCGGGACCTGCTCACCGCTTCTTCCCTTGCTACGCCCCGGCTTCGGAGTCCGAAGGCCACGTTCTCGAGGCTGCTCAGATGTGGGAACAGCAGGTAGTTCTGGAAGACGACCCCGATGTTCCTTTCCTCTGCCGCGACGAAAACGTCCGAGTCCGGGTCGTCGAGGACGCGGCCATTCAAAGAGATGCGCCCGGAGTCGATGGCACGCAAGCCGGCGATGGAGGACACAGCGGTTGACTTGCCTGCACCATTGGGCCCGAGGAGGGCAACCGTCGTGTGTGCGGGGATCGAGATATCGACATCGAGTCGAAATGTCTCTGACCGATGCAGCTCCATCCGGGCCTCGAGACTCACAGGGATCTCCACCAACGGTCGCGAAGGGCGATGAGGACGATCAGAGACACCACGACCATCAGGAGGCTGATGGCCACTGCCGCGTCACGGTCGCTCTCGAGGGCAACGAACACAGCCAGAGGAAGGCTCTGGGTTCGACCTTGGAGGTTGCCGGCGAACGTGATCGTGGCCCCGAACTCGCCGAACGCCCTGGCCCACGTGAGCACGAGCCCCGACAGGATGGAGGGCCCGATCATCGGCAACGTGACCCTGCGCAACACGGTCCATCGCCTAGCACCGAGGCTGGCGGCGGCGCCTTCATAGCGCTCGTCCAGCCCGCGGAGGGCGCCCTCCACCGTGATGACCATGAACGGCATGGCGACAAAGCTCGTCGCGACGATCACACCCCAGGTCGAGAAGGGAAGCAGCAAGCCCGTGGTCTCGTAGATCGGTTCACCGACGAGACCCCGACGACCGAGTGCGAACAGCAGGGCAGCGCCACCGACCACCGGTGGAACGACGAGAGGAAGGGTCACGATCCCTCTCACCAGGGCGCGTCCGGGGAAGTCCACTCTCGCCAAGAGCCATGCGATGGGTACTCCAAACAAGATCGACACCACCGTGGCCGTGGTCGATGCGATCAGAGAGAGCCAGAGTGCATCGGTGACGATGTCACTGGTCAACAACGCGGGAAGATCGGCCCACGGGACCTCGCCGAGCAGCCCCACCAACGGCACGACGAAGAGGGCCAACCCCAGCCCGGCCAGGACCAACAAGAGCAACGGTGGGCGCCGCCTCCCCCTGGGACCGCCATCCGTCCGAGGGCTCACGGTGCTGCAAAACCGAATTGGCTCAGGATCTCCTGACCCCGATCGGACAGCACAAACTCGACGAACGCTTCCGCTCCTTCCCGGTTGGGCGCACCGGCGAGGACCACGATCGGGTATTCGGCAACCACGTTCACGTCCTCCGGGATGTGGACGCCTTCGACTGTGCCGTCGGCCGAGGCGACATCGGTGACATACGTGATGCCCGCGTCGAGCTCCCCGATCTCGATCTTGGTGAGCAGGGCACGCACGTCAGGTTCGTTGGTATCGATCATCGGAGTCACCCCCGCGTTTGCCAAGACATCACGGGCGAAGTCGCCGCACGGGACCTCGGGCGCACACAGGCCGATCAACAGATCGGCGTCGGCCAGGTCCTCCAGCCGGCTCACCCCTGCCGGATTGCCGAGGGGCACCGCGATCTGCAAGAGATTCCTGGCAAGTACCTTCGGGTCGGTCAAAGCAAGCCCTGCCTCGACGACATCATCCATGTTCGACGGGTTGGCGGGCGCGAAGACATCCACGGGTGCGCCTTCGAGGATCTGCTCGCGAAGAGTGGAGCTCCCTCCGTAGTTGATCACCAGGTCGATACCGGCGTGAGTCGATTCGAACTCGTTCCCCATCTCGGTGAAAGCGTCGGTCAGAGAGGCAGCCGCTGACACCAGCACCGACTCGGTCGCGTCTCCACCACAGGCCCCGACGACCAGCAGCATGCCCAGGATCAAACCGGTTGAATCTCGTCTCACGATTAGTATTCACAATGTGACTAGTGACTCGAGTCGTGAGGCTAGCCGATGACCGAGTCGCAGTTGTCCGTGACCGAGCACGCGGTTCTCGGCATCCTCGCCGAGGCTCCCAACCACGGTTTCGCGATCTCCAAACAGCTCGATGCCGAAAGCGATGTTGGGAGGGTGTTCACGGTGCCCAGATCGCTCGTCTACCGGGCACTGGATCGGCTGGTCGATGCGGGCCATGCCGAGCAGGTCACCATCGAGAAAGCGGGGGGACCGAGGCGCATGGTTCACGCTGCGACGGCCGAGGGGCGTAGAGAGCTCCGACACTGGCTGGCGGAGCCAGTCGACCACGTGCGAGACCTGCGCATCGAATTCCTCCTGAAGCTCTCCTTGCTCCAGAGGGCCGGCCTCTCCCCTATCTCGCTGATTCGATCCCAGAGAGCCGCTCTCGACGAGACGCTGGATGCCCTCGACGACCCGGCCAACGACACACGAGACCACGTCGAGCTCTGGAGGAGAAGCAATGCCGCGGCTGCAGCGGCATACCTGGCGAGTCTGGAGAGGGCCTACGGCGGGCGCTGACGCACCTCGTCGTGCCGGCAACTCGATCGTCTTTCTGCACACCGAGCGAATAGGGCCTGTTCGAGACCTTCCGCATGGACTCCCGATACGGGCACGAAAAGTTTCACTGCCGATGACCCACACAGGCCGTGGTGTTCCGGAGTCAATAGCACGTCAGGACGCGCGCCCGGGATCAGGCATTGGGCTGGCCTTTCTCGAACTGGGACCCCTGACTGCCTCTGACCATCAAGCTCGTACCAAGGCCCTGATCAGACCTACGATTTGCCCGTCTCCGAGACTATTCGCTCAATAATTCTTGAATTGATATCCTCGGGGACATGACCCTGGCTGAAAGAGCTGCACGGCACGCCGCCTTGGGCGATACGAGACGTCTGCAGATCGTCGACTATGTGGCGACGGGGGACCGCACGGTCGCCGAGCTGGCCGACCTCGTCGAGATGCCGGGCAATCTCCTTGCTCACCACCTCGACGTGCTCGACGGCGCCGGGCTGATCGCGCGACGTGTCTCCGAAGGCGACCGTCGTCTGCGGTACGTGACGCTCAACCGGAGTCTTCTGCCCTCCCCGCCGCCCGTCCTCCCCACGGCAGGCAAGAGGGTCGCATTCGTATGCACCCACAACTCGGCCAGATCGCAGTTTGCCGCGGCGATCTGGGCAAGGGCCACCGGAGATGTCCCGTTCACCGCCGGCACCCATCCCGCCGGAATGGTTCACCCGAAGGCAGCCCGGGTGGCAGCCGAGTATGGGTTCGACATCGGCGACCAGGTCCCCTCGGGCTACAACACGCTCCCACGTGACCTCGATCTCCTCGTCAGCGTCTGCGATCGCGCCAGAGAAGCCGGCGTCCCGGAATCGGCAATGACGCTCCACTGGTCTGTCCCCGACCCTGTGGCGGTCGGCACCCTGACGGCTTTCCGGTGCTCCTTCGAAGAGATCGCCCGCCGCGTGGAGCATCTCACGGGAGTGCCGCGGTGGGACGCGAAGTGGTGGCCGAGGCCCTCGTGACGGGACTCCTCCTAGATGCGGTAATCGGCGGCGGCATCGCCGCTCGAGCCCTGACGCCCGACCCGGTCTGGCGCTGTTGGCTCACTCGACGGCGCAGGGGGTCGGTTTGGGAGCGCACATCGATGATGCAAATGGTGTCGGGCGCCCACCTCAGTCCGTCGGTCGCACTCGCTTCTCCCGTGCCAGGTCCATCGACGGAGCAAGGGCCAGCCGATATGCGCTGGCCGGGCCGGTGGGAGGCATCACCGCCGGCCTGCTCGCCGCTTCGGGCCTGTGCCCGATTCGAGGACTCCAACAATCCGCCACTTCAGGGAGGAAGACCATGCCCGTGACGCTCACCGCTGTGGAGAAGCTGCAGGTAGAGGAAGCGGCCGAACGGCTCAAACGGCGCTTCGAAGGCCAACTCTACACAGAGACCATCGAGCGGTTCATGAACGACTCGTTGGAGACCTTGGTCCAGCGAGCCCATACATCCACGTGGGTCCCATTGGTGGAGCGATTCGCAAGTGACCGTCTCCGGGCTCTGATCAGGTTGCAGTCACAGGAGTCGACGCTGAAGCCGAGCGTGCTTTTCCTCTGTGTTCACAACGCTGGTCGCTCACAGATGGCGGCAGGTTGGATGCGTCACCTGGGCGGCGAATACGTCGACGTGTTCTCCGGCGGCTCGGAGCCCGCCGACCAGGTCAATCGGGCCGCCGTGAGGGCCATGGCCGAGAAGGGAATCGACATCAGCGGGGAGGTACCTCAACCCTGGGCAGACGAGATCGTCGGGGCGGCAGACGTTGTGGTGACGATGGGATGTGGCGATGCATGCCCCGTGTTCCCGGGCAAGCGCTACGTCGATTGGGTGCTGGAAGACCCGTCCGGCAAGACGCTCGAGGAAGTCCGACCGATCCGTGACGATCTCGAACAGCGGGTGCGAGGCCTCATGGCCGAGCTGGAGATCCCGGCGAAGGCTTGAGTCGTCCCAGGGATCAGGCCAGAGACTGTGCGAGGAGGGCTCCGACCATGGCCACCGTGAACACGTAGCCCACAAAGACCAGGAGCAGACGTGTGTTCGCCAGCCGACTGAGAATGACGATCTCGGGAACGTTCGCACCTGCCCCCGCAATCGTGAGTGCCACAATCGGGCCGATGCCAACGCCGACGGATGCGAGGGAGTCGGCGATCGGGACGAATAGCTCGGTGTTGAAATAGAGGGGGGTGCCCAGACCAGCAGCGATGGGGATGGCAAACCGACTGTCCTCACTCGCCACCGTCGCAATGACCTCAGGGGGAACCAGCAACTCGATGCCCAGGCCAATTCCCACACCCAGGAGGAGGATTGGGCCCAGTGTCCTCAAGAGCGCGAGGGCCGAGAATGCCGCCGCCGCCGCCTCCCGTCGCAGGCCGAGCCACATCCGGAGATCGGTGGTGGCACACGTCGGTTCATCACAGCCCGCCGACATCTGGCCGTTGACCGGCGCATTTACGAGCTCTGGAACCCGCGAGCTGTTGGCATGGGCCATCGCCGTAACAGGTTTGAGATGTCTCTCGATGCTCACTCGCTGTGCGATCAAGGCAAGGGTCATCGCAGCACCAAGAGCCACGGCAACGTAGACGAGAGCGGCCTGGAGCCCCACGATCAAGATCAATGCTCCGAACAGGACGGGATCCAAAACGGGGGCAGCGACGATGAAGGCGACATAGCCGGCGGGTGGCACCCCCGCCCTTCTCAATCCAACCAGCATCGGTATTGCCGAATAGGTGCAGAAGGGAGTGATGAACCCGACTCCGATGCCCTTGAGCGCTGACACGAGAGGTTTGCCACCCATCCATCGTCGGAGACGATCGTCACCCAGCCATCTCTGTGAGAGATGAACCAGATAGGCGACAACGAAGAAGAGGACAGCCAGCTCGGCTATCAGAAACAGCGTCTCGCCGATCACTTCTTGGGCGCCGTGGCCCGCCCCATGATGGCCGCGGCGGCGTTCGGGAGCGCAGTCATGCAGGAGTCGTTGACGCGGACGAGAGTGCGCACGCCGTCCGGCTCGAGGAAGACAAATCGGTCCCCTGCCAGCACCTGAAGATGCTTCGATACGGTCGACTGGCTCTTCCCGACCGCATCCACGATCTCACCGACCGTCATAGGGCGGTCTGCGCCGGCCACAACGCTCAGCACCCGTACCCGAGTCCCGTCCGCAAGGCATCTGAACCAGGATGCGTACTCGTCTGCTGTCGACTGCTCCAAGCCTTTCATCGTTCATCGACGATAAACGATGAAAGGTGGTGCGTCAAGTAACTATCCACTTTCTCGCTTACCGTGGGGGCCATGACCGTCTTGAGATCGATTTGCCTGTTCGTGCTTGCTGCGATTGCCGAAATCGGCGGGGCCTACATGGTCTGGCAGGGTGTGCGGGAGAAGCGTGGCCTCGTCTGGATAGGAGCCGGGGTGGTGGCTCTCGGGCTCTACGGGTTCTTCGCGACCTTCCAGCCGAGCCCCCACTTCGGTCGCATCCTC
>DASUUP010000114.1:0-2900 GCA_036373995.1 Acidimicrobiia bacterium | reverse complement strand
GTCAGGCTGTCATCTACCAGATCTACATCCGCTCCTTCGCCGACGCGAATGCCGATGGCACCGGAGACATCGCCGGGATCATCAGCCGTCTTCCCTATCTTGCCTCACTCGGCGTGGACGGGATCTGGATCAATCCCTGGTACGTATCGCCCCTGCGCGACGGTGGCTATGACGTTGCCGACTACCGCCACGTCAATCCGATGTTTGGCGATCTCGATCAGGCCAAGCGGTTGTTCGAGGAGGCAGGGCGGCTCGGCATCAAGGTCCTCGTCGACTTGGTGCCCAATCACACGTCTGACGAACACGTCTGGTTCAGAGCGGCATTGGCGGCAAAGCCGGGCAGTTCCGAGCGAGACCGGTATCACTTCCTCCCAGGGCGGGGCGAACACGGTCAACTGCCGCCCAACAACTGGAAGAGCGTGTTCGGCGGATCGGCCTGGACCCGTGTGCCCGACGGAGAGTGGTACCTCCACATGTTCGACGTCTCTCAACCTGACCTCAACTGGGAGAATCGGGAGGTGCGCGAGGAGTTCCTCGACATAATCCGCTACTGGCTCGATCTCGGTGCGGATGGTTTTCGCGTCGACGTGGCGCACGCTCTCGTGAAGGAGGCCGACTATCCCGACGCGGTCGACGATCGCGAGTCGGTTCTTTCGACGCCGGACGGGGAGGGACATCCATTGTGGGATCGTCCGGAACTCCACGACGTGGTGCGGGAGTGGCGTGTTGTGCTCGACGAGTACGAGGACAAGGTGATGGTTGCCGAGGCTTGGATTCCGAGCTGGAGTCGTCTGGCGCTGTATGTGAGGGATGACGAATACCACCAGACATTCGCCTTTCAGTTCCTGAGATCGCCCTGGGATGCCGGCAAGATGGAGACGATCATCTCGGAAGCGCTCGCGGCCACGGGCTCGGTCGGCTCGGTGCCCACCTGGGTGCTCTCCAATCACGACGTTGTTCGCCAGGTCACCAGGTATGGCCTGGCACCGGATGTGGATGAGCGCGCCTGGTTGCTGAACGGCGACCCGTTGGATTTCGACCAAGAGCTGGGGCTTCGCCGAGCACGGGCAGCTGGACTCATGATGCTGGCGCTACCGGGGTCGGTTTATCTCTACCAGGGCGAGGAGTTGGGTTTACCAGAAGTCCACGATCTCCCCGAAGGTGTCATCGACGACCCCGTCTGGGAGCGCTCCGGCAAGACCGCAAAGGGTCGCGATGGCTGCCGCGTACCCATTCCATGGACTCGCGACGGTGACTCCTTCGGCTTCGGCGATGACGGATCGTGGCTCCCTCAACCGGACCAATGGGCAGCCCTCTCCGTCGAGAGTCAGGAGAACGTCGACGGTTCGACTCTCGAGCTCTATCGGAAGGCGATCGACATCCGGAACCGCGTCCTCCGCGACAGCGAGGAGATGCAGTGGGTGGACACCGGATCCGATGCCCTCGTCTTCTCGCGAGGTGGCCGGTTGGCCTGCGTGGTCAACTTCGGCTCCGATCCGATTCCTGTCCCCCAGGGTGAGGTCGTTCTCGCCAGCGAATCGGTGGACGGGGGTCTGCTGCCAGGTAACTCCGCCGTGTGGGTCGAGTCGGGCTAATCCCCACCGGTTCATAAGACGGGCTTCGACCTGGTGCCCAGTCTCTCCCAAACGTCCACTTCGGCCAGCTTCTCCAGGAACCCGTGGGGATAGCTGGGCATGCCGGGTGCGCTCACTTCGGTGAGCATTGCCAGCTCGTCTTCTTCGAGATCCCATGTGAGGGCGCCCAGGTTGTCCATGAGTTGTTCGACCGTCCGACACCCCAAGAGCACCGAGCTCACGCCAGGCCTCGTCCGCACCCAATTGAGCGCCACTTGGCTCATGGTCACTCCACGATGCTCAGCGGTCGACCGCACTGCCTGGATCACCTCCCAGGTTCGATCCGTGTTCCGCAGGTCATAGGCTTCGACCCCTCGTCCCGGGTCTTCGCCGAGGCGGGAAGCACCTGTCGGGCGCTCGTCGGGCGAGTACTTCCCGGTCAGCCAACCTCCACCCAGCGGAGACCATGGGAGCACGCCGATATCGTGTTCGAGGCAGGCCGGCAACAGGTCCCACTCGATCTCTCTTGCCAGCAGGTTGTATTGGGGCTGCACCGTGACGATCGGCGCCCAGTCGTGGTGAGCTGCCATCTGGACGGCCCTCTCCAACTGCCATCCCATGTAGTTGGATACGCCGATCTGACGCACCTTCCCGGCCCGGACGAACTCATTGAGCGTCTGCAAGGTCTCGACGAGGGGGACGTTCGGGTCCCAGGCATGCATCTGATACAGATCGATGACGTCCACACCCAGCCTGTCGAGGCTGGCGTCGAGTGCCTTCACGAGGTGGGTCCTTCCCGCGCCACGGTCGTCTTCCCCTGCCCCCATGGCGAATCGAGCCTTCGTCCCGACGACGATGTCATCAGGCTTTCGGCTTTGCAGCCAGCGGCCGATGATGGACTCCGAGTCCCCGTGGCTGTATACGTCGGCGGTGTCGATGAATCGGCCGCCCGCTTCGTAGTATTCGTCGAGAATTCGGTGGGCAGTCGCTTCGTCCGACTCCGCGCCGAATGTCATCGTGCCGAGTCCGAAGACGGAAAGCTCCAGTCCAGAGATGCCAGGTCGTCTTGATTCCATGGACGAGAGGTTACGCATTCTGCCTCGAGCCGCTCACGTGGGGCGACGTGTCCTGTAGGCTCAGGGAAGAGAAAGGAGCAGAATGCTCGAATGGAAGAGAGTCGACGGTTCATGGTTCGGCAACGGCTTCCGGGTCAAGCAGGTCGCTCCCACCCTCTGGTCCCTGGAGCATGCTGACCAGGCCGTTTCGGTGGACGTGACCGGGCCGATCGCAGAGCTTCACAGCCTCGATGCCTGCAAGTACAAGGCT
>DASUUP010000113.1:0-2955 GCA_036373995.1 Acidimicrobiia bacterium | reverse complement strand
GGTTCCTCACGCCACATACGGCCGAAATCCGCTCATCTACGTGGAAAGGACAGCCATGCCGCTCGAGATCGGTAGCAATGCACCCGAGTTCACGCTCCTGAACCAACACCGGGAGCCGCTATCCCTCGACGATCTCAATGGCTCGAAGTCGATCATCGTCTTCATACCATTTGCGTTCACCCGAACCTGTGAAAGCGAGCTCTGCCAGATCAGGGATGAGTATTCGCTGTTCCGGGAAGCCGGAGCGCGAGTCGTGGTGATCACCTGCAACACCCTCCACGCCAACCGGGTCTGGGCGGAGCAGCAGGGGTTCGAGTTCGACATCCTCTCCGACTGGTGGCCACACGGTGACGTCTCCCGCCGTTACGAGACGTTCAACGAGACTTACGGGTACTCGGAGCGCACTACTTACTTCCTCGATGAGGATGGAGTCATCAGCGACATCACGCGATCAGACCAACTCGGCGAGGCGCGGGACTTCGCCGACTATCGGATGGCGCTCATCGACCCAACATGAGCGGATTTCCGCCGGATATGGCTGAGGAACCCCGGTTTCGCAACTTCCGCGATCATCCGAAGAGGCTGCGCCACCACCGGCGGAAGAAGCCGGGGTCTTGGGGGTGGGGCATCTCGGCCAGCACCCCCTCGTGGAGGTCAGGAGGAAGATCGCCGACCAGGGCCATGCCCCCGGAGACCGTCTCCCAGACATAAGTGACCTGGCCGGCCGTGAACGCACGGGCGTATTCACCACTCTCGAGCTGCACCGATGTCGCCTCGGGCAGCTCAACAGGTGTCGGGGTCTCGAACAATGCGAAAGAGAAGAATCCATCGGAGTAATAGGCGAACCGGAGCCCATCTTCGTCCTCGTACTGGTCGAGCAACTCGAACCCGGAGACATCGGCGGGGAGATTCGACTCCTCGACGGCAACCGGTGGTGTCCCATCGGTCTGCGCGGCGGTCTCGGTGTCCAACGCCGGGGCACCCTCTATCTCGGTGTCGAGGGAGATGAAGCGTCGTTCGCAATAGACATTGCCATCGAGGGTGAAGGTGATGGCTTCCACGAGGGCTCCGGTCTCGCTGTCGAACGTGAGCTCACCTCGGGCCTGTCCGTCCCGGATGAGCAGATACGACATGGCAGCGCGGCCCAGGTACTCCACCGCCCGCTCCTCGTCCACGGTGTACAGCGGATCGGACTTCTCGTTCTCGCCGGCGTCGACCGCCGTTTCGGCCACCAAGCCGTCACCGCGACGTACCGACCAGGTTCCACCACCTGCCGCAACCTCGACCTCATCGGTGACGCTGGAAGAAACCCTCAACTCCCCGTCCATCTGCGTGATGCGGACCACTGCGTCGCGCACACCATCCGGCGTGGAGCAGCTGATCGTCTGTTCCGCCGAGTAATTGGCCTCGTTGCCCCGGATCAGCAGCTCATCGAGCTCGGCGCCCCACGCCGCCGTCGCGGGAAGAAGAGCGAGCAACGCCACCAGAACCGTGAGCCGTCTCATTCACTGACCCCCAACGGGACCACGACTTTGGCCGGGTTGAATGCGGGATCGAGTGTCGCCCTCGCTCCGAAACGACTGGTGAGGTCGTCAACCGAGATCGGGTCCGGCGCCGGTGTCACCAGAGCCGCGACGGCGATCACAACGGCGGCCACTGCAGCAGCGGCGCCCACCCAGAAACCCTTGTTGCGATGGAGCGGCACGACCTCGGCGTCGGCTTCGGGGACGAGCCCGTCGGGCAGCTCGAGCACGGGGAGGGAGCGAACCGCCGTTCTGACCCGCTGCATGTCCTCGATCTCGGCGGAGCACTTGCCACAACCGGCGAGATGGGCGAGCAGCGACTTGAGCTCGGTCCCATGCAACTCGCCATCGAGGTATGCGCTGATGAGCTCGGAGGGGTGGTTCATGAGAGGAGCTCTTTCAGCATCTTCCGGCCCCTGTGAATCCGGCTGCGGACGGTTCCGATGGGGACGGCAACAGCGGCCGCGATCTCCTCGTAAGAGAGACCGACCACGTCGCAGAGCACCACAGCTTCACGAAACTCTGTCGGCAATTCGAGAAGGGCCTTTTGGATGTCGTCGCCGAGAGAGATGCGGTCGTACTCGGTGTCCGCAGAGTCCGCTGAGGCGAGATCCCAGCGATCGACCTCGTCAGGCATGGGCGAAGTTGGACGACGCTTCTTGCGGCGAACGTCGTCGAGGAAGGCGTTTCGAGTGATGCGCCACAACCAGCCTTCGAAGCTGCCGGGCTGGTAGTTGGCGAGCCCGCGCCGGACGCGCAAGAGGACTTCTTGGACGAGGTCGTGCGCGTCGTCAGCGTTGCCGGTGAGGCGATAGGCGAAGTTGTAGATCTTCCGTCCGTAGACACGGGCGACCTCTTCCCATGTGAGCGGTATGGACTCCATCTCTAAGGAGACCTACTCGAACAACGACGCCGTGCGGAGCGGAGTTCCCCGCAGTGCTACGAATCTGTGACGTCTGGAGTTTCGGACTTCGCCGGATCGGATTCGGTGGCTTCGGTCATCTGCGCATCCTCCGGATCGTCCTTCGATCCCTCTTCGATTCCCTTCCGGAACTCCTTGGCAGAGCTCCCCAGGGACCGGGCGAGCTCAGGCAGCTTCCGCGCACCGAAGATCAACACGACGATCAACAGGATTATCAGTAATTCTTGACCTCTGAGACCCAAGTGGACCTCCTTCCGGACTCCATCCTATCAAGGAAGAGCCTGTTCCAAGACCGGGCCCGATTTCAGCCGAGTGCCATCGAGTCGATGAAGCGCTGCACCCTCTCCCGGGTGATGAACCTGACCCTCGGCTGGTTGGTCTCTATCTCGTGGATCAGGAACGGGCTGTACTTGTCGCTGATCAGCATTCCGCGATCCGCGCCGGACGAGCCAAAGTTGGCAAGAAATCGCCGAATGACCGACTCCTCGAGCTCGGGGTAGTCGCCCGCCT
>DASUUP010000112.1:0-2383 GCA_036373995.1 Acidimicrobiia bacterium | reverse complement strand
TCGAACTGGCTCGGATCCCTCCCGGCGTCGGCGACGGCCGTCCTCACCTTTTCGATCTGCCCGGCGATCTCATGACGGGTGGCAAGGGGGATCCAGCCGTCGCAGAACTCGACGATGTCCTGCAGGGTCTTCGCTCCAGGCGCGGCGCCCATCACGATGGGGGGATGTGGCTGCTGGACTGGCTTGGGCCATGCCCACGAGGGCTCCAATGTGAGGTGCTCACCTTCGAAGCTGGCCTCCTCCTCGGTCCACAGCGCCTTCATCATCATGATCTTCTCCCGCATGACGGCACGTCTCTGCACATAGGCGATGCCGTGATGTGCCATCTCCTCTCTGTTCCACCCATAGCCCACCCCAAGGATCACCCGGCCGCCGGAGAGGTGGTCCAAGGACGCAACCTGTTTCGCTGTCCATATGGGGTCGCGCTGGGCTACCAGGGTGATGCCGGTTCCCAGCTTGAGGGTGTTAGTTGCCGACGCTGCGTAAGCCAGTGCTACGAACTGGTCGAGGGTGTGCCAGTAGTGCTCGGGAAGTGGGGGAGCATCCTTCTGTCCACCCCACGGTGTCTCCCGCGAGATCGGGATGTGGGAGTGCTCCGGGAACCAGAGAGACTCGAAACCCCTGGCTTCCACCTCGGTAGCGAGCCGGTCCGGGCGAATTGATGTATCGGTGGGGAACATGAACACTCCGTATTTCATTTGGCCCACCGTATCCAATGACTCTGAAGCAACGCATCATCGACGAGATATCCGCCAACGGCCCGATGCCGTTCGAGAGGTTCATGGAGATCTCTCTCTACGACCCGGATGGATTCTTCGGCGGCAGCACCTTGCGGTCGGACAAGGGAGGCGATTTCCTCACGTCACCGGAGGTGAGCGCTCTCTTTGGCACGACGTTGGCGAGCTACGTCAATAATGTGAGAGATCGAATCGGCGAGCCCTTCCAGCTCGTCGAAGTCGCCGCCGGTTCGGGTGCGTTGCTTCGCCCCCTCCTCTCGGTCATCGATGTCGACGCCGTGGCCGTCGAGGTGTCACCGGCGGCCCGAGGGGCGCTGTCTGATCTGGTGCCGGTCGCCGAGAAGTTGCCCCGCTCCGTGAGGGGAGTGATCATCGCCAACGAGTTTCTCGACAACCTGCCCATGGCGCTGGCGCAAATGGTGGAGGGAACCTGGCGAGAACGATGGGTCGGAGCCGATGGTGACGGCCTCGCTTTTGTCGACGCCCCGCCGCGGCGGGAGGTGATCGCCTGGCTCGATGCCTACGCCGGGCCTGTGCCCGATGGGGGATGGGTCGAGGTCCAACTCGCAGCCAGAGATTGGGTGAGCGGGGCGGTGGCCCGTCTCGAGGAGGGATCGCTGTTGCTCATCGACTATGGCGACACCGCCGACAACCTGCTCCCGCGACGTCAGGACGGCACCCTGCGCACCTATCGATCTCACCATCTCGGCCCACACCCGCTGGACGAGCCGGGGGAGACCGACATCACCGCCGACGTGAATTTCACCCCCTTGCTCGATCTTCAGCCGACCGCGACGCTGCACCGCCAGGACGACTTCCTCGCCGGGCTCGGCCTGCGCGAGCGTCTTTCCGAGTTGCGTCGTGAGGAGTTGGAAGCAGCGAGATCGGGAGACGATGAAAGGCGACTGCGGATACGGACTCTGAAAACGGAAGCCGAGACGCTGCTGCATCCCAGGGGTTTGGGCGACTTCAGGGTCCTCGAGATTCAAAGATGCGGAACCGCACGAAAGGTCGGGTCCGTCATAACCTCATGAGCATGTCTGCCCGACGCCTGTCTATTGTGTTTGGGCTGCTGCTGGCCGCATGCGGCGTGGCCAGCGAAGGGAGCGGGGGCGAGGAAACGACCTCGACATCCAGCACGTCCACCTCGAGCCCACTCGAAACAACAACGACATCGGAGGATCTGATGAACGACGATGAGATCGCCCAAGTGGCGATCCAGGCTCTGGCCGCGCGACTCGACGTGCCTGTGGAGGACATCGAGGTCATCGAAGTCAGGGATGTCCAGTGGCCCGATGGCGCCCTCGGCTGTCCCGAAGCGGGAAAGATGTACACCCAGGCGGTTGTGGACGGAACCCAGATGTTACTGGGCGCCGAAGGTCGCATCTACGACTACCACGCCGGCGCTGACGGCGAGCCGTTCCTTTGCCCGTCCGACGAGAAGGACGGCGGGTACGAGTTCCTGCCTCCTCCAGGCAATCCCTGATATGAGAAAGGCGCCCGATTGGGCGCCTTTCTCGCGTTCATCTTCCTCTAATTACTCGGTGCTGACCTCGACCAGGGTGAGACCGATGATCCCATCGGCATCATTGTGTGAGACAGCTCCGAGATAGTTCTCGCCTGCGGCGAGCCCGGTCCACCCCACT
>DASUUP010000111.1:0-7613 GCA_036373995.1 Acidimicrobiia bacterium | reverse complement strand
AAAGGAGCCTTCCATCGTTCATCGAAGAGGTGAGCGTTGGTGAGGCGCTTCGTGTTTCGGATGCTGGCTCCTGCCCTGCTTTGCGTTGTCGACTCCTTGTGGAAGAGCGCTGCGGCCCCGCACAAACGCATTTCGACCCCGGCTTCTCTCAGCTTCAGGCACAGGTCGACGTCCTCGAGGCCATAAACGTATCCAGTGGTGAACCTTCCCACCTTTTCGAAGTCTTCTCGACGCACTAACAGACATGCACCGGTCAGGGCGGGCACCTTCTCGTCGAAGCGAAACGCAGGGTCTGTGGGGTCATCTCCAACCCCGATGTGCACCCCGACGGGTCGTCCATCCCGCCAGCGGAATTCGACACCCCGATGTTGCACGGGAAATGGCACCCGGAGCTTTGGGTGAATCTCAGGATGGATCAGCAATGCTCCGATCGCGCTGGGCACGTCAGAGCCGGAGATCGAGGCCACCATCGCACCCAGCCAGCCTTCATTGATCGGCTCGACATCGTTGTTGAGGAACAACAAGAGCTCGCCCTCGGCCATCTCCGCCCCGACGTTGCAGCCCTCGGAGAACGGCTCGTTGCCAGGGTTCCGGAGCACTCGCAGCGGGTAGGTCCAAACGGTGTTATCGAGGAGTGAGCCGGTCTCGTCTGAGGAGCCATTATCGACCACCACCACCTCGAAGGACCTATAGACAGTGTTGTCTTCGAGGGCTCGGAGCAGTCTCGACAGGACAGCCGCCCCGTCGCGTGTCAAGATGATGATCGAGACGAGGGGCCCGTCTTCTGGTCCCCGGTCGGAGCGCAAGGCTCGAATCTTCCTCTCCACTACGGCCCGGTTGATCAACTCCAGACCCGATGGCGGGGTGTCCTCTTCCTTTTTGCCTATCATCCGACGGATCTTGCGAAGGGCCTTCACGCCGTTGAGGACGAGCCGTATGGCTCGATCGTCGAGTACAGCATCGAGCTCGGCTTGGGCCTGCCTCAGCTCCTGTGCAGCTCTCCATTCATCGATCCCTCGAACGTGATCCGGTTCGACGTCCGGTGTGTCGCTTTGATGTGTGGTCTCCCAACGATCGTCGAGTGGATGGTTGGAGGCCACAACTAGCTCTGCGATCGGCTCGCCCCAATCGAACGACTCAGCCATACCCGCGGGTGAGCTGCCTACGGAGGTAACACGATGTCCCCAAACGCGAATAGGGGTTCGGTACGAGAAGGCTTTCGGCTGCGCCGAGTCATTGAGTTTTCTCGTGACCACTGTTCGGGGTCGCCCCCCGGTCCTTGCCTGTTCCCCGAGCCTACGCATCCAACCTTTTGGAACAGCTGACTCGATTGCCACGACGACGTCGAAGTTCATCGCCTCTCTGAGCGCTTCGGAGGGCCCGCCGGTCGAGAAATAGAGGTTGGAGACGTGGCCATATCGATAGCTCGCGTCGGCGACTATCTCTCTGTCCCGCTCATAGACGAACACGAGCTGGGCGCGGCGTGCGAGCGTCGCCGGGCCTTCATCGCCGCCACTCCCGACGACAAGGACCTCGAGACCTTGGGTCCGGTCTGCGATCCACTCGTAGACCGTCTGTAGGCTGTGTTCGTCCATCAACTCACGCCAGGGCCCGCGGTCGGTCACCCTTGGGGACGGCCGGTTCCTCGGCGTGGGCGACACCCGTGAGTTCAGGCTCCGTCGGCTGTCCGTTGGTATGTGTAGGAATCAGTTCGAGAGGTTTGATCAATGCAATCGGAGCTTCCTGATGTCAAGACATTCGGTCCCCGCGTGTTCGAGGACGAACGTGGTTTCTTCTTCGAGGCTTGGAATGCGCGCAGGTCTGCCGAGACGACAGGGTACGACGGCGAGTTCGTCCAGGACAATCAGTCTGGTTCGGTGAAAGGCGTTCTCAGGGGACTCCACTACCAGGTGCTGCCACGACCGCAGGGTAAGTTGGTGCGTGCGGTTTCCGGTGCGGTGTTCGATGTCGCGGTCGATATCAGGCGCTCGTCGCCGACGTTCGGTTCCTGGCTTGGTGTGGAGCTGTCGGCGGACAACAAAAGACAGCTCTGGGTCCCCCCTGGTTTTGCTCACGGGTTCCTGGCGATCTCGGACTGGGCTGAAATCGTCTACAAGGTCACCGATTACTACTCGCCGGAGCATGACCGATCGATCCGCTGGGACGACCCGGACATCGGCATCGAATGGCCTCTCGACGGAGAGCCCATCATCTCCGACAAAGATGCCTCGGCTCCATACTTGGCAGAAGCCGAAGTGTTTGCATAGGTTGCTCTCGTGTCGCGTCGATATCTCGTAACTGGTGGCGCCGGCTTCATCGGCTCCAACTTCGTCCGGTACGTGCTCGAGCAGGAGCCGGACGCGTCGGTCACCAATCTCGATCTCCTCACCTACGCCGGGGTCAAGGCCACAGTCGACGAGCTCGAGAGCAACGATCGGCACACCTTTGTCCTCGGCGACATACGAGACGTCGACCTAGTAGATCGCTTGGTTGCCGACCACGATGTGGTGGTCCACTTCGCCGCCGAGAGCCACGTCGACAGATCCATCGAGGGCCCCTCAGTGTTCCTCGAAACCAACGTGGTTGGAACGGGTGTGCTGATCGATGCAGCGAGACGACACAACCTGAACCGCTTTATCCATGTCTCCACCGACGAGGTCTACGGGTCGGTGGAGGAAGGCTTCGCCCCCGAAAGCGCCGTTCTAGAGCCCTCCTCTCCCTACTCGGCCTCCAAAGCAGGGAGCGATCTTCTCGTCCAGTCCTATGCGGTCACCTTCGGTTATGAGGCGATCGTCACCCGTTGTACCAACAACTACGGCCCCTACCAGTTCCCAGAGAAGGTGATCCCACTCTTCGTCACCAACCTTCTCGACGGAAGGCCCGTGCCTCTCTACGGCGATGGCCGCAACGAACGCGACTGGCTCTACGTCCGGGACCACTGTGCCGCGATCCACATGCTCGTACACGAAGGCACACCGGGGGAGACCTACAACATCGGGGCCAACGCCCAACTCTCCAACCTGGAACTGACCCGGAGGATCCTCGCCGCCCTCGATCGCGACGAAAGCTGGGTGAAGCGGGTCACCGACCGCCCCGGACACGACCTCAGATACGCCGTCGACAGCAGCAAGCTACGTTCCCTGGGTTGGAGCCCGGAACACTCCTTCGACGACTGGCTCGATGAGACCATCGCCTGGTACCGGCGTCGTGAGGACTGGTGGCGACCGCTGAAAGAGGGTTCGTGAAGGGCATCGTGCTCGCCGGCGGTGCGGGGAGCAGACTCGACCCGATGACACGGGTGGCGAGCAAGCAACTCCAACCGGTCTACGACAAGCCGATGATCTATTACCCGTTGGCGACTCTCATGGATGCGGGGATCCGGGAGATTCTGCTCATTTCCACCCCGGTGGACACTCCCCGCTTCGAATCACTGTTGGGTGACGGCTCCAGGTGGGGTATCCAGATCGACTACGCGGTGCAGGCTGAACCACGCGGCATAGCCGAGGCCTTCTTGGTCGGTGCCGAGTTCATCTCGGGTGACGCCGTGGCCCTGATCCTGGGAGACAACATCTTCTATGGCGACCTCGGAACGGCTCGACTCGTCGCAGAGTTCGAGTCGGGGGCGGTCGTGTTCGGATACCCGGTGCGCGATCCCGAGCGCTACGGAGTGGTCGAAATCGACGGCGACGGACGGGCCTTGTCCCTGGTGGAGAAACCCACGACGCCGCGGTCCAATCTCGCCGTGCCCGGGTTTTACATATACGACGAGCGTGTAGTGGACATCGCCAAGAATTTGTCGCCTTCCGCACGCGGAGAGCTGGAGATCACCGACATCAACCGCCACTACATGGAGGACGGTTCGCTCCGCGCTATCCGCCTCGGGCGTGGCATCGCCTGGCTGGACAGTGGAACCCATGAGTCGTTGCTGGAGGCCGCGAACTTCATAGCCACCGTTGAGCACCGACAGGGCCTCAAAATCGCCTGTCTCGAGGAGATTGCACTCGACCAGGGGTTCGTCGCCGTCGAGGAGATGGAACAGTTGGTCGCCGACATGCCCAACTCCTCGTATCGGGACTACGTCCTGAGGGTCGTCGAGGAGCACCGATCGCACGGGTAGCCGTCACCGGTGCCGGCGGTCAGTTGGGCACCGCCTTCGTCCGGCTGCTGGGAGATGACGCGACACCCGTCGTCCGCCCCGATCTCGACCTGCTGGACACGTCTTCGATCGGTCCCGTCCTCGAGGGTCTCGGTCCCGATGCAATCGTCAACTGCGCCGCCTACACCAAGGTGGACGAGGCGGAAGACGAAGAGGATCTGGCGACGTGTATCAATGGTGATGCGGTGGGGGTAATGGCCGACTGGGCTGAGGTCAACGAGGTCCCTTTCCTGACCTTCTCCACTGATTACGTGTTTCGTGGCGATGCCTCCAGCCCATACCTGGAGTCGTCTCCCACCGACCCGATCAATGCATATGGAAGGTCGAAACTGGAGGGAGAGCGCTTGGCGGTGGAGCATGGCGGGCTGGTAGTGCGGACCTCCTGGGTGATCTCGGGGTCACATCCCAACTTCGTGGCCACGATGATCAGGCTGGCGGCAGAACGCGCGCTACGCGTGGTCGACGATCAGCAGGGCTGTCCCACGGTCTGCGACGACCTCGCCGTCGCCTCCTACCAAGCCCTTCGGTCGGGCCTGCAGGGACTGCTGCACATCACCAATGAAGGACCCACAACCTGGTTCGAGTTGGCCAGGGCGGCTGTGACGGAGGCAGGTTTCGACCCGGAAGTGATCTCTCCGTGTACAACGGCCGAGTACCCAACCCAGGCGGCCCGCCCGGCCTATTCGGTGCTCGGCTCGGAAAGGCTGGACGGGTCCGGGATCGCTCGACCTCCGCACTGGAGGGAATCCCTGCCCCAGGTCGTAGCGGAGATCAAGACCTGGATATGAGCCAGTACCGTCGCTTCTTCGGTTTCGAACCGGACTCCAGCCTGGCGGCTAAGTCCCGGGCCTGCTCCCGAGCTTCCAACATGCGTCGTATCCAGATAACCGCGGTCCGGGCGCGTTCCTGATTGGCTTTGAAGGTCTCCGGGTCGATCGAGCCGACGAGAGGCGTTGACCCCAATGGAATCGACTCCCAGCGGTCGAGGAACTGCTCCAGGTTCTCACGATAGAGGGCCTTACGGTCGGGGAGCTTCCTGACCGACGCCTGAGACTCATGCTGGATCAAGACTCGCTCGTCGACAACGATGCTGTAACCGTGAGCCCAAACGGTGAAGGCCAGGTCCAGATCCTCCGCAGAAGCGGTCTTGTAGTCCTCGTTCCATCCTCCAAGGCCTTTGATCAACCCGGTGGGCATCACGTAGACGACGCCGCTCGGGAGTTCTCCAAACGGCGTGAGAACGATTCGATCCTGGCCAGGGGTCTCCCGGACCGTGACGGGGTTCCCCGCGGCGGTCACGGCCGGCGCGACGATCCCCACGTCCTCGTGGCTCTCGAAGGTCTCCAATACCTGACTCGCCCATGCTGGCGGAAACGTGGTGTCGTTGTTGATGAAGGCCACATAACTCCCCGACGCCACGCGAAGCCCAGAGTTCATGCCCGCAGCGAAACCCAGGTTCTCGGTATGGGTGACCGCTTTGTCGGACACATCACGTCCGAATTCACGGGATCCATCTGTGGAGCCGTTGTCCACGACTATCAGTTCGTGATGCACGTCGGTGTTTCGCCGCAGGGAGTCCACACATGCCCTTGTGAAGTCGAGGTTGTTCCATGAGAGAACGATCAGCGAGAGAGGCGGGGTCTCGGGGCGGTGCTCAGTCACGGCAGCGAAGGTACTATCTCACCGGGCAGCGGCCACGGCCAATGTGGCCAACCCGACCGGCGCTCTTGTCAATCCTGTCGATCAGCCACATTCCCGGCAAGGTTTCTTAGTATCCCGCCGGTGCCGCGACACCATTTCTTCCACGACGAACGATGGACGGCAGGTGTCGTGGGTCTTGGGTATGTGGGCTTGCCCTTGCTGCTCACTGCAAGCAAGCAGGGTCTACGCGGCATCGGCTTCGATATCTCCCAGGATCGCGTTGATGCCTTGAGCACAGGAAGGTCCCACATCGATGACGTCTCCGACGAGGAATTAGAGAAGGCACTCGCCGATGGGGTCGAGTTCACAGCCGACCCAAATCGACTCGAGGAAGCCGACGCCATATTCATCTGCGTTCCGAGCCCGTTGGGTCGAAATCGGCAACCCGATCTCTCCTACATCGAAGCAGCCGCTGAAACGGTCGAGCGAGTGGTGCGTCCCGGACAGCTGATCTCCCTGGAATCAACCTCCTACCCAGGCACGACCGAAGACATCGTCTTGCCCGCCATCGAGCGCGCCGGGTTCGAGCTCGACACTGATGAGATTTACCTGGCCTTTTCTCCCGAGCGGGTCTCCCCGGGCGATGACCTGAAGACCGGTGAGATCCCCAAGGTCGTAGGCGGGGTGACCGTGGAGTCGGGGCGTATCGCCGAAATCGCCTACAAGCGCATCGTGCCGGCTGTGCATTTGGTGTCGTCGGCGCGGGCGGCGGAGATGACCAAGCTCATCGAAAACACCTACCGGGCCGTCAACATCGGGCTCGTCAACGAGATAGCCCAACTTGCTCACGAGCTCGACATCGACATCTGGGAAGTCATCGATGCCGCGGCCACCAAACCATTCGGTTTCCAGGCTTTTTATCCGGGACCAGGCGTGGGAGGTCATTGCATCCCACTCGACCCGCAGTACCTGTCATGGCGGGCACGGGAAGCAAACTTCGCCACTCGCTTTATCGACATTGCCGAGCAAGTCAATATCCAGATGCCTCTGTACAACGTGACGCGGATCTCGGATCTCTTGAATGAGCGAGGGTTCCCCGTCTTCGGCACGGAGGTCTTGGGAGTCGGAATCTCGTACAAGGCCAACATCGCCGACGATCGTGAGTCGGCGTCACTCGAGGTCCTCCGGGGGCTCGCCAAGCGTGGGGCGCAGGTCTCGGTCCTTGATCCTCTAGTGGGCGACGACAGGATCCGAAGCCATGGTTTTGTCCCGGTCGGTGAAGAGGACGGGCTCACGGACTTCGCCCTCGCCGCGGTCCTCACCGACCATGCGGGTGTGGACTATGAGCGAATCGCCCGAGAGATACCTGTCGTTTTCGACGCCCGGGGCGTCTATCGGAGGCTCGGGCTCAATTTCGACAACGTGGTGCCGCTCTAGCCGACCTCGGGACCGACTAGCCGACGGCCTCAGCGAGCTCTCGGTTGCGCAGATACCACTCGTAGGTATCCCTGATTCCCTGACGCAGTCCGATGGAAGCCGACCAACCCAGTGACTTAAGTTTCGCCACGTCGAGCAGCTTCCTCGGGGTGCCATCCGGCATCGATGCGTCGAATTCGAGTTCCCCTTCCCATCCCACGATCTCGGCGATGAGCTCGGCGAGTTCCCTGATCGAGATGTCCTCGCCCACACCGACGTTGAGGTGTTCCTCTCCGTCGTAGTTGCAGAGGGCGAAGATGGTGGCGTCGGCCAGATCGTCGACATGGAGGAACTCGCGACGGGGATTGCCCGTACCCCACACCTCGATTGAAGATTCGCC
>DASUUP010000110.1:0-4345 GCA_036373995.1 Acidimicrobiia bacterium | reverse complement strand
GACAGCCTCATCGGCATCTGGGAGAATCCCGTTGCGCCATCGCCGGACTTCGTAACGGAAGGTGCGTAGTCGAGCGAGCCGGCGACTACCGACTGCGCCTTCGAGGACAACCCCACGCGACGCTGTGTCGGCATCGGGGCTGGGCCACATTGTCTCCACGACAAAATCATCTCCGGGCACGTGGACCTTAAGGGCAGTGTGATAGAGGGCGCATGGGCGGCGGCGACCCAAGATGGCCTTGATTGCCTCATAGATCCGGCCATTGAGCCGCACGAAGCCAGAGCCTCCCGCACCCAGAGGAATCCAAAAGAGGTCGATCCTCACAGCCGAGGTCTCCGCCGACGATGACGCCATACCGCAATCAAACGCCTGGCCGCGGCCCACAGATAGGGCCATTCGTCCCCGCGTTGTCGCCGTCGTACCCAGGAGTGCGTCGGGTGTCAGGAGTGACCTAAGCCGTCAGCTGCGTCAGCCTGATCGATTCGTCTCTCACCAACGCCGACTTGACCATCTGCGCTGCAGCGTCCCCTGATGGGCTGGGTCAGAAGTATCCGCCGCGGCCTCGATCCCAGAGTGATCAAGTGTGGCCGGTCCGCATCGTATGGTGATTGCATGAACGCGGTTCGTATGGGCGAACTGGCCGCAGCGACATCGCTGTTTACCGACCTCGGTACCGGTCAGCCAGTGGAACATGGGCTGCGGACGTGTCTGGTATCGATGCGGCTGGCGGACGCACTCGGCCTCGATCCGGAACTACGGCGGGAAGTGTTCTATGTGACTTTGCTTCGTTTTCTCGGGTGCACCGCCGACAGTCACCAGGCCGCCGAACTGTTCAATGACGATGATCTCGGGCTGTTGTCTGAGATGGCGCCGGTGATCAATGGTTCGAGCCTGGGTGAGTTCGTGGGCCTGTTCCGCACAGCCAACAGCCTGGTCGGCCCGCCCGGCAGTCTCCGAACTCTGGCAGGCGTCATGTCGGATCGCCGAGGCGGCGAGAGGCTGCTCGATGCTCACTGTGAGGTCGCCTCCCGGTTGGCCACCGACATGGGCCTTCCGGCGAATGTGTCGACCGCACTCGACCGGGGGTACGCCCGTTGGGATGGCAATGGGGTGCCTCATGGGGTCGGTGGCGAGGATGTCCCGTTATCGATTCGCGTGACGGTGGTGGCTCGGGATCTGGAGCTCTGGGTGCGGGAGTTCGGATCGAAACGTGCCGTCGAGACCCTGAAGAAGCGAAGAGGACGGGCCTACGACCCTGCCGTGGTCGACGCCGCCCTAGGAATGGGGTTCGAGAAACTGCGCCGCTGCGATGGCGACCTTTGGGAGGAGACAGTGGAGCTGGAGCCGATGCCGTGGCTCGAGGCCGGCGGAGAGGGCGTCCAACGAGCCCTGCGGGCTCTTGGTGACTTCGCCGATCTCAAGGCGCCTGAATTCACCGGCCATTCTCGACGTGTGGAGAGAATCGTCTCTGGAGCGGCCGACATTGCCGGCCTGCAACCAGAACAGTCGGAGATGCTTGCCCTGGCTGGCTGTGTCCACGATCTGGGTGTCGTGGCCACGCCTGCCCGGGTGTGGCGAAGACGAGACCTCGGTCCCGCGGACGTGGAACAGGCCCGGCTTCATCCGATGTGGAGTGAACGTCTGCTGACGAGGGTCGACGGGCTCGACGCCGTCGCCCGATTGGCCGGGAGACATCACGAACGTGGCGACGGATCGGGTTTTCCGGCCCGGCTAGCTGGTGACCCGGGTCTCCCGGCCGGCATCCTGGCCTGTGCGGAGTTCTACGACGAGACTGTCGGCCACAGCGGCGATGTCAACGTCGCAACAGTGGAGATGAGGCGGATCGAGGGTTCGGGCGGCCTGTCCGGCAATGCTGTTTCTGCCGTTCTCGGTGCGGTGGGTGCGGCGAAACCGCTTATCGAGGTGGACCGTCCCGCCGGGCTGACCGAACGAGAGGTCGACGTTCTCCGGCTCCTCGCCAGGGGAGGCACGAACCGCCAGATCGCGGAGCGTCTGGGCATCACACTGAAGACCGTCGGATCGCATGTCGAACACATCTACTCCAAGGCGGGAGTGCGCAACCGGGCGGCGGCCACCCTGTTCGCGGCCCAACACGACCTGATCGAATAGGCGGATACCGTCGAGAGATCGGGTATTTGCCCGATGCGGCGACCGGCATCGTGACGCATGGTGTGACCATCCGACAAAGGAGAGAGATGTCGATTGCCAGTGTCAACGGTGTGAACCTGTACTACGAGGTGCATGGTGCCGGCGAGACGGTGTTCCTGACCCATGGTTCGTGGGGAGATGCGACTGGCTGGCAGGCGGTGGTTCCCGGGTTGGCGGAGCGGTTCGAGGTGGTCATCTGGGATCGACGGGGTCACAGCAGAAGCTCAGACGGCGACTGGGCAGGAACCATCGACGCGGACGCCGCCGACCTGGCAGCGCTCATCGGACATCTCGACCGGGAAGGGGCACACGTCTACGGATCGTCCTCGGGTGGGACGGTTGTGTTGAAACTGGCGGCTGTCCACCCCGATCTGGTGGCCAGCGCCGCAGTCCACGAACCAGCAGTCCCCGGACTGTTGGACGGCATCGGTGACGACCACATAGCTCGTGCTCTCAGCGATCTGAGTCTCCACCTCGACAAAGTTGGGGCGCTGCTTGAGAGCGGTGACGACGAGACCGCCGCGGAGTACTTCATCGACAACGTTGCCGTCGGGCGGGGAGCATGGGAGCAGTTCCCTCGAGACGTGAGACAGACCCTCACAGCCAATGCGAAGACCTACGCCGGGGAGTTATCCGATCCGACGGCGTTCGTCGTGGACACCGACACGCTCGCCACCACCGAGCTTCCGATCATGGTCACTCTAGGGACAGAGAGCCCGCCCCTCTTACAGGCCACCACCCGTGAGCTGATCCGTCGGATCCCCTCCGTCCGGGTCGAAACCCTGGAAGGCTCCGGCCACGTGCCGTACCGGACGCATCCCGACCTGTGGCTGGAAACACTTCTCGACTACTACGAAACCATCCCGGCGCGCTCGGCGGGGAGATGATGGGTAGCCCGACGCACAGCGAACTCTGCGGCGGCGTTTGGCCTGGTCTACGCACGATCGCACTCGGGCTCACACCCGAAGGTCGAGCGTCCAAATCCCCGCCCCCGCTGTCTTGCCACCTCGCCGTTGACAGCTTTTCGAAGGGGCGGGGACTTCGGTTTGCGTGCCGGGGCGTGCGTGTTGGTAGGTGTCGATGGTGAACGCCCCGTTCCCATGACCAAACCGCTCCGACACGACTTGACCCACTCCTGCCCGGTTGGCGATCCGTTCGAGAGTCTGGGAGATCGAGTCCGGTGCATCGGCTTGCCGTCAGTGTTGCTGAATCCACCATGACCGTGGATGCGACTGCTGCTCAATCGTTGAGGGCTGTGGCTGCTTGCAGCAGGGCGGAGTGGGTCAGGGCCTGGGGGAAGTTGCCGAGATGCTCGTGGCTGCTGGGATCCATCTCTTCGCCGTAGAGACCGAGTTGGCCGCCGTATTCGAGTAGCTCTTCGAAGAGGGTTTCGGCTTCGGCGCGCCGGCCGATCTGGGCGAGGGCCTGCACCAGCCAGAAAGAACACGGAAGGAAAGCGCCCTCGTCACCGGGGAGTCCGTCGGCGCCGCGGTATCGGTAGAGGAGCGGGCCGCCGGCTCCCAGCCGGTTTCGGATCGCTTGGATGCTGCTGATGACCCGGGGCGAATCATTGGGTTCGAACCCGATCCAGGGGAGGAGTAGCAGGGCGGCGTCGAGGTCCTCCGATTCGTAGGTGGCGGTGTAGGACCCGATACCCGGGTCGAAGCCGCGACCGCTTATCTCCTCACCAAGGGCCTTGAGCGTGCCACGCCACGGCGTCAGCCGGCGGGAGGCCCATCCTCGCTGCTCAGCAATTCGTATCGCCCGGTCCAGCGCTAGCCATGCCATGAGTTTCGAGTGGACGTGATGACGTGGAGAGTCGCGGCGCTCCCAGACCCCGGCGTCGGGCTCCATCCAGGTTCGTGCGACATGGCCAGCGAAGGCGCGCATGGTCCGCCATGTCTCACTGTCGAGACGGTGGCCGGTTCGAGTGAGCTGCCAGGCGGCGTCGAGGACCCACCCGTAGCCGTCCAGCTGATGTTGGGTTCGTGCTCCGTTGCCGACCCGCACCGGTCGGCTTCCGCCGTAGCCCGGCCACTCGACCAGATCCCGCTCGTGGGGGGCCGGTCGGCCGTCGAGGGTGAATATGGCCGGGAGTCTGGGGCGGTCGAGACGGCTGGCGTGCAAGAGCCAGGCGAGGAACCTCAAGGCTTCCCTGTCCTTTCCAGCGGCGAGG
>DASUUP010000109.1:0-9507 GCA_036373995.1 Acidimicrobiia bacterium | reverse complement strand
CCCATCCATCGAGGAGGACCCTGGCCGCCCAGGCGGTGGGGTCGCGGAGTTCGGCGGCGGTGGGCATGCGTGACGGGTCCGCCCAGAGGATCTGGAGGGCGTCGTCGCCGTAGCGGCGCTCCACCTCCTGGTTGAACTCGTCGCCGAGATGGGTGGCCTCGGGGGGCACCGGCCCGACACCGATGGTCGGCGCCGAGGTGATCTCTTCTCTCTCGTCGTCGCGAGCCGCCGAGATTCGGTCGAAGTTGGGGGCCATCTCCGCGATGGCTCTACGAGCCAGCAGCCGGCCACAGCCGGTGACGACACCGAGGAATGCCTCTAGCTCGGCCCGGGGCGCCTCGGCCTCCTCGCCACCTATGAGCCCGTCGATCCCTCCTGCGTCCTCGATGGCCTTCTCGATCTCGGCGGGGTCGGCTCCGCCGATCATCAGCCCACTCAGCTTGGTGGGGTCAATTGAGACCGCGTTGGCGTAGTCGGCGACGAGCTGGGAGAGGTGATCGTGGATCCACGCGACGTCACAGACGGAGCGGAAGGCCACTTCGTTGGCCACCACCCAAAGACGCACCTCCCGCTGGTCCACCCCTCCGACTACGAGGGATTCCACGTTGGTGACGATCAGGGTGAGAGGCCCGATCTGATCAGGTGGCAGCCCGGCGTCGAACCCGGCTACGGCCCATGCGGAGAGACTGCCGACGAGCGAACCGGCTTGAAGACCGATCATGGCCGGAGCGAGCTGCGCCATCATCGGGGCGGCCTCCCCACCACCCATCGAGGCGGCGAAGGGCTCCACGAGCGACCCGTAGGACTCGAGGTTTTTCTCGGCCCAGGTTCGCGGATCGAGGGGGAGTACGTCGGTGGCGGGCCGGACCGGGAAGGGGGCGACGTCCCCCAGCCGGTACTCGGCGAGACGCGCCAGCTCTCTGAACTCCTCGGCCGCCCAGGGCTCCACCGGCTGGCGGTCGCCGGCGAGATGTCTTGCGACCTCGGCGGCCAGCTTCCAGTTCACCGGCCCGGGCTGGTTGAACAGCTCGAAGAGCTTTGAGAAGAGGTCGTCGCTCATGGGTTCAGCAGCCCCAGTGTCACGTCCAAGTTGGTGTTGGCATCACTGCGGAGGATACGGACCGGGATGGTCTGCCCGGCGCGGAGCCGGCGAAGACGAGCCAGCAACGAGTCGAGGGTGTTCACAGGCTCCCCGTCCAACTCGACGATGACGTCGTTGACGCGGCCACCGGCCGCCTCATAGGCGGAACTACTGTCGACGTCTTCGACCAGGATCCCAACCGGATAGCGGGCCTCGCCTTCCTCAGCGTACGCGGTGGTCCCGCTGATCCCGAGAAGGGCGTGACGGACGTCGCCGGTCCCGATCAGGTCGTTGGCCACACCGATGGCGATCTCGGTCGGGACGGCGAACCCGAGGTCGGCGGGTCCGACATTGGACACGGCTATGGCAGTTGTGATGCCGACGAGCTGGCCGGCGGCATCGACGAGGGCGCCACCACTGGAGCCCGGAGCGATCGGGGCGTCGGTCTGAACCAGCCCGTAGAGGATCTCGCCGCCGGGTATTTCGAGGCTCCGGTTGAGGGCGCTCACGATCCCCGATGTCACCGTGGGTCCGCCGACAAGGCCCAGTGGGTTCCCCACGGCCACCGTGGGCTCCCCGATGCTCAGCGAATCCGATGAGCCGACCGAGACGGGGGTCAAGTCGGCACGCTCGACCAGTAGAACGCCGATGTCGGTGACTGGGTCGGAGCCCACGACCTGGGCCGGGAACACGGCTCCGTCGACGAAGACAACGGATATGGTCCCTCCGACCTCCATGACGTGATGGTTGGTGATGATGTACCCGTCGGTTCCGTAGACGACACCGCTCCCGCTTCCTTCCGCGAAGAACGACCCAACTTGGACGGCCACCGTCGAGGGCGCCACCTGGGCTGCAACCGATGCCATAGAGACGTCGTCGCCGAAGGTGAGCGGCGGACTGGTCGACGGGACCGTCAGGGTCGGTGCCGGCGGGATCGTGGGCGGCGTTGGTGGAGTCGGCTCCTCGAAGATCCCGACGTAGCCGAGGATCGCGAAGGTCAGCCCCGTCCCGAGGAGAACACCACCGATGATGCCCATGGCAATGGCCCATGGGTCGCTGCGGCGCTCCTTTTGCGGCTCGAGCCCGGCCCGCTCCGGACTGACTCGCTCCGGCGGGAGAGGACTTGTCATAGGCTGTTGATTCTATGGAGCAAGGTCGGCAATCCATCAGGGTGACGGTCGGAGACGACCCGATCGACGGTGGCTCGCTCGTCGCCGAGGTGGGTCGGCCCGATTCCGGTGCCACGGTGCTGTTCCTCGGGACCGTCCGCGATCACTCCGACGGCAAGGAGGACGTCACCCATCTCGAGTATGAGGTCTACCGGGAGCAGGTGGAGCCGAAGATCAGGGAGATCGTCGAGGAGGCGGCAACCAAATGGCCCGTGCAGTCGGTGGCGGTGGAGCATCGATCGGGCAGAGTCGACGTCGGGGAGGCATCGGTCGGAGTGGCCGTCTCATGTGCGCATCGCGCCGACGCCTTCGCCGCAGCCCGCTTCATCATCGACGAACTGAAACAGCGGGCACCCATCTGGAAGAAGGAGTACTGGCCAGGCGGAGCCGAGTGGAGCCGGGGATCCTGACCAAGCGGACAATCAGGACTGAAACGCCGGAAGTTCAACGGCGTGAAATATCCACTCAAATTCATGTCCCCATTCGCTACAACGAACCTTGTGGTTATCTAGGCTCCGAAATCCTGTGAGGAAGGACAACCTATGACGACCCTGGCAGAGCGTGCCGACGCGCCGGCTGCAGACGTTGGTTACCGAACAGTGGCGGCCATGATCCGTGAGTGGGCAGAGCGCACTCCTGACAGCGTGGCGCTACGCGAGAAAGAATTCGGGATCTGGCAGGAGATCACCTGGGCAGAGCTCTGGGAAACAATTCGTGACGCAGCCCACGGTCTTCTCGCTCTCGGCGTGGGAACGGGCGACCGGGTGTCGATCCACTCAGAGGACCGGCCGGAGTGGGTGATTCTCGACATGGCCACCGTTGCCATCCGAGGCATCACCGTGGGTCTCTACCCGACGAATCCCGCAGCAGAAGTCCAGTACCTCCTCACCGACTCCGGTGCTCGGGTCCATCTCGCCGAGGACCAGGAGCAGGCCGACAAGGTCATGGACGTCATCGACACACTCCCCGACCTGGAGAAGATCATCCACGTGGAGCCGCGAGGCTTTCGTGAGTACTCGAAAGACGACCGTTTCGTCTACTGGGACGATTTCCTAGAGATGGGCCGGGAACACCGGGCTGCCAACCCGGGAGCCGTGGAGCGGATCATGGCGGAGGCCGAAGCCGACGATGTGATGACCCTGGTCTACACATCAGGAACCACCGGGCCGCCCAAAGGCGCCATGCTCACCAACAGCAACGTCACATTCTGCCTCGACGAACTGGTCAACAACGAGCGGCGGATAGCCGACAGAGCCCCAGAGGGGCCGGATGACACCAAGCTCACCTATCTCCCGTTGTGTCACGTCGCCGAACGAATCTTCTCCACATGGACCCTGGCGGGCAACGGCCCCACGCTGAACTTCGCCGAGTCGATCGATACCGTCCAACAGAACCTTCGCGAGATCCAGCCGACGATCTTCTTCGCAGTACCGAGGATCTGGGAGCGGATCCACGCCAGCGTGTTGATCAGACTCAATGACGCCACCTTCGTGAAGAGACTCGTTGCCAGGCCCTCGCGTGCAGCGGCCCGATACATCGGTCGAGTGCGCGTCGAGAATGGTGGCGACTTCACACTTGCTTCGAAGCTCGTCTACTGGTTCTTCAACCTCATCTACTTCCGGAGCCTCAAAGAGCGAATCGGTCTGCGTCGCTGTCGTTATGCGGCATCAGGTGCTGCCCCCATCGCTCCGGAGGTCCTGGAGTTCTTCATGGGTCTCGGAATCGAGATCTACGAGCTATACGGAATGACCGAGAACTCGGCCGTGGCGACGGTCAACTACCCCGGCCAGGCCAGGCTAGGAACCGTTGGCGAGCCCTATGTCGACGGCACTGTCCGCATCGACGAAGAGACCGGCGAGATCCAGACCAAGCACGACGGTGTGTTCAAGGGATACTGGAACAAGCCCGAGAAGACTGCCGAAGCCTTCACCGAGGATGGCTGGCTGAAGACAGGCGACGTCGGGGAATGGGTCGACGGGACCCACATCAAGATCGTCGACCGGATGAAGGACATAATCATCACCTCGGGAGGGAAGAACATCTCCCCGTCCGAGATCGAGAACTCTCTGAAAGTTTCGCCTTTCATCAAGGAGGCGATGGTCATCGGTGATGGTCGCAAGTTCCTAGCCGCCCTTTTGGCCATCGAGTACGACACGGTCGGGGATTGGGCCACCCGTCGCGGCATCCCCTACACCACCTATCGCGACCTGGCCGAGAAGCCAGAGGTGATCGAGTTGATGCGGTCGATCGTCGACGAGACGAACGCCAACTTCGCCCGAGTGGAGAACATCCGAAAGTTCCGGATGATCCCGAAGGAGTTAGACCACGAGGACGGGGAGCTGACCGCCACTCAGAAGCTGAAGCGGGCGGCAATGCAAGAGATGTTTGGGGATCTCATCGAAGACATGTACGGGTCGTGACTCCGTTTGCTTTCGTCCTCGCCCAAGAGGCAACGATCGGTGGCAACCAGCTCACCGAGATGTTGGTGGAGGGTCTCAGTCTCGGGACGATCTATGCCCTGCTGGCGGTGGGCTTCATCATCATCTTCAAGGCAACCCAGGTCATCAACTTCGCCCATGGCGCCATTGCTGCCATGGGCGGCTTTCTGGTGGCGGCCACGGCAAACATCCTCGACATCCCCGGGAGGTGGATACCCGACGCGCCTCCGTGGGCGAGTTGGTTCGGGTCGGTTGTTCTCGCCCTGATCGCCATGGGGCTGATCGGGATGGCGCTGGAACGTGTGTTCCTGCGCCCGATGGTGGGTGAGGAGCTGTTCGCCATCGCCATCGTCACCCTCGGGCTCGACATCGTCATCCGCAACATCACCAACGACTTCATCGGGCAGTTCCCCCGGCCCATGGGCGACCCATTCGGGTTGGGGCAATTCGACTTGGGCTGGGTCCGCATTGCCCACACCGAGGTGCTCCAGATCGCCGTGGCCGCGATAACTGTGGGTGCCATCGCCATGTTCTTCCGATCCCGAATGGGGATCGCCATGCGGGCTACCGCTTTCGATCAGGAGGCGGCTCGCGCTCAGGGGATCAGCGTGGGCAAGGTCTTCGCGATCTCTTGGGCCATAGGTGCAGTCCTGGCCACGGTGGCCGGCATCTTCATCTCCATGTTCCCGCGTCGTCCTGCCGGAGTCGACCAGCAGACAGCCTTCTTCGCCTTCAAGGCGTTCCCGGCCATCATCATCGGTGGCCTCGACTCGATCGTCGGCGGGATCGTCGGCGGTTTGATCGTCGGTTTTGCCGAGTCGGCAGCAAGCACCTATCTGACGTTCGGCTTCCTGGGGGTGGGCTTCGCCGGGATCGTGCCATATCTGCTGATGCTCGTGGTGCTCTTGGTCAGACCGTACGGGATCTTCGGGACCGAGGAGATAAGAAGGGTATGACTCCTTCGCTTCGCTCTGAGTCCTACCCGGTATCAGGTATCAGGTATCAATTATCAGGACCTGCCGGAAGCGCCTACGGCACTGCCCAACTCTCCATACCTCGTACCTCATGCCTCTCGAGCTCGGGAGGGGTTCGACAATGAGGGGCCGGCCGATGCTCTATACCCGGTACGAGGCCGATCAGGCGCTGATGAACACCGGGACCAAGAAGGTGATGCTCGCCCTCTTCCTCTTCTTCCTGGCACTGGTTCCGCTGGGAGTGATCCCCGGGTTCAGATTCCTCTCCCAGAACGATTGGCTGCGGCTTCTCACCGAGGTGTCCATATTCGCCATCGCCGCCTTGGGCCTCAATGTGCTCACGGGTCTGGCCGGCCAGGTCTCTCTCGGACATGCGTTCTTCATGGGCGTCGGTGCCTACACGGCGGCGTGGCTCGGGGCGGCCCCCGGCCCTTTCTACGGGCTCGGCCTCCCAATCTGGATCTGGCTGCCTGCCGCCGGGGTCGTCGCAGCTCTCATCGGCCTCGCAATCGGCCCTACTGCGTTGCGGGTTCGTGGCCTCTACCTGGCCTTCGTGACCCTCGGGCTGGTGTTCGTCGGAGAATACGTGTTCCGAAACTGGGCGCCGTTGACCGGCGGGGCCCAGACCGGTCGCACCTTCCCTCCGCTCGAGTTCAAGCTTTGGCAGGAGGAGCAGCCGGTCATCGACTTCCACACCCCCGGATCTTGGTTCGGGATCGAGCTGACTGGCGCCGCCAAGACCTTCTACATCGTTCTCGCGTTGACGATCGTCTTCGTAATCCTTGCCAAGAACCTGCAACGGACCCGGGTGGGCCGCGCCTTTCAATCGATACGCGACCGCGACGTCGCCGCCGAGATCATGGGTGTCAACGAGGCGAAGTACAAGCTGACCGCCTTCGGGATCTCCTCGTTCTACGCCGGTGTCGGTGGTGGGCTCTTCGCGTCGTTCGTGGGACGGATGATTCCCGAGCAATGGAACCTCTTCCTCTCGGTGGAGATCATCGCCATCGTCCTCATCGGAGGAGCGGGAGTGGTCACTGGCACCATTCTCGGCTCCGTCTTCGTGATCGTGCTACCCCGTCTCGTGGAGGATGTGACCAATGGGCTGGCTGCGATCGTGGTCCAGGGCTCTGGCCCGATCGCCTGGGTCGGAGATCTCTTCATCTCGACCGGTCTCGGCGACTTCGGCTTCGTCAACACCCAGGCAGGTGTCGCTCCGGGACTTTCTATCCCGCAGCTCAACCAGGTCCTGTACGGTCTGCTGATCATCGTCTTCTTGATATTCGAGCCTCTCGGTTTATACGGAATATGGCTTCGGATACGCAATTATTGGAAGGGTTGGCCGTTCACTTACTGAGCGGTCACACCGGAGACGGGACGCCCCGTTTCCGATTGACAGAGGAGGAAGGAAACAGATGAAAGCCAAATCCAAGTGGTTGGCGATCTTCTTGGTGCTCGGTCTCATCCTCGCTGCCTGTGGCGGCGATGGCGGGGCAGACGACACGACGACGACAGCGGAGTCGCCCGGCACCACCGAGGACATGACCAGCACGACGGAAGGCGATATGACCTCCACCACCGCAGGTGGTGGCGGCGAGATCGCCACTGACGTGGGTGTCGACCTCGAAGCAGGAACCATCACGGTCGGGCTGCTGTCCGATCTGTCTGGTGTGTTCAGCTCCTTGGTTCAGATCATCGTCACCGGTCACGAGGTTTACTGGGAGCAGGTCAATGCCGACGGTGGCATCGGCGGCGAGCTCGAGGTAGTGCTGAACCCGGTAGACACGGTCTACGACATCCCAACGCACACTCAGAGATATGAGGAGCTCAAGGACGAGGTCGTTGCCTTTGGGCACTCCACCGGGTCTCCGCACACGGTGGCCATCAATCAGGACCTACAGAACGACGGGATCCTGGCGATCCCGCTGACCTGGTACTCGGGCTGGTCGGATGATGCGATCAACTCCAACCTGCTGCACCACGGTGTGCCTTACTGTCTGGAGTCGATGAACATCATCGGTTACATCAAGGACACCTTGGGTGACGATGTCCAGACGATCGCCATCGCCTCGAACCCAGGTGACTACGGGCTCGACTCGCACGAGGGTGCCGTCCTGGCAGCCGAAGCACTCGGTCTCGAGGTCGTCTACGAGGGTCGTGAGGCCATCAACGCTGCCGATGAGGCGACGTTGACCGAGGTGGCGAATGGGATCGTTCAATCAGGTGCCGATCTGGCGTACGTGACCACGTCGCCGACAGCATTCAGCACGATCTTCGGGACGGCGCTCGCCCAGGGCTATCAGGGTGTGTGGTCAGGAGCAGGCCCGAGCTACAACCCGGCCTTCATTGGCCCCGACTCTCCGATCAAGGACGCGATCGCCGCATCGACCTACTGGTCGGCGTATTACGGCCTATGGGGCATGGACACGCCCGGAGTCCAGGAGGCAACCCAGTTGCTGATGGACAGTGGTCGGGTGGAGCAGCCGATCTCGGCCTACTTCGAGGGATTCGTCGAAGCACAGATCATGCACGCTGCGTTGGAGCAGGCGTACGCCAACGGTGACTTGACCCAGGCAGGGGTCCTTGCCGCGGCGAAGAGCCTGGAGACCGTCGCCCTGGACGGACTGGCCCCGGACGAGACCTTCGTCGGAGCCAACAACGATCAGGTGCAACGGGCATCGGCCGCCATTTGGAGGCCTGACCCGGAGGCGCTCGCTTCCGGTGAGAGTGCGGGTGAGGAGGTCCTCGAGACCAACTACACCCACTCGATCACCGAAGCCTATGAGTTCAGCGAGGCTTGTTACTCGTTGGAAGGCTGAACAAAGGAACGTGTGGGGTGGCCTCCGGGCCACTCCACACCGTTCTGTGAGGGTTTGTCACGCGTCACGCGTAGGAAATCTTCACAGAACGGTATGAGAGTGACGAGATGCTGAAAGTCGAGAACCTGGAGGTCGTCTACAACGACGTCGTCCTGGTCTTGCGTGGCATCTCACTCGAGGTCGGATCAGGTCAGATCGTTGCGTTGCTGGGGGCCAACGGCGCCGGGAAGACGACGACGCTGCGAGCAATCACCGGTCTTCTCGACATCCACGAGGGAGACGTCACCAAGGGAGAGGTCAATTTCGCCGGCCAGGACGTGACCGACATCGATCCGTCCAAGCGGGTCGCGCTCGGGATCTCACAGGTGATGGAGGGACGGCGCATATTCGCCGAGCTCGATGTCGACGACAATCTCCGCGCCGGCGCCTACGCGAATCGCAACGGCAGCGCGGTCAGGGATGCACATGACCGTGTCATGACACTGTTCCCCAGGCTCGCTGAGCGGCGTTCGGCGACCGCCGGCTACCTGTCGGGTGGCGAGCAACAGATGCTGGCCATTGGCCGTGCCCTCATGCAGGTACCCAAGCTACTGATCCTGGACGAGCCCTCCCTCGGCCTGGCGCCGCTCCTGGTCCAGGAGGTGAGGGACATAATCGTCGAGATCAACAAGCAAGGGACCGCCGTGCTCCTGATCGAACAGAACGCGACGATGGCGCTGTCGATCGCCGACCACGGGTACATCATGGAGACCGGGAAAATGGTCATGGACGGTGCCGCCGAGAAGCTGCGTAACGACGAGGACGTCAAGGAGTTCTATCTCGGCTTGGGTTCCGCCGGTGAGAAGAAGTCGTTCCGCGATGTCAAGCACTACAAACGGAGAAAGAGGTGGTTGTCGTGAGCAGCAAGCTGCTCCAGCGCCGCGCTGAGACGTACGGGCCCAAAGACTACGACCATCTCCTCGAGGTCAAGGACATCCACCTCTCCTTCAAGGGAGTCAAGGCCGTGGATGGAGTTTCCTTCCATGT
>DASUUP010000108.1:0-3607 GCA_036373995.1 Acidimicrobiia bacterium | reverse complement strand
CCGATCGCATCGCGACGAGGCATCCCGGTCTCCGGGCCCGAGCGGACCCTCCTCGAGGGCTGCGCTTTCCTTGGGCCTTTGATCATCGGCAAGGCGCTCGACTCAGCAATACGTAGCAACTTGACCAGTGTCGATCGGGTGTGGCTGATGCTGGCCAACGAAGGCGGCAGGGGCGTCAAGGGCACCAAGCGAATGCGCGAGGTGCTTCGACAACGGGTTCACGACACGGCGACGGATAGCGGCTCCGAGTTCGAACTGCTCTATCACATGCAGAAGGCCCTGCTTCCGAGACCCGAGCTCGGGTATGAGCTTTTCGCCGACAGCGGTCGACGTGTTCCCGACTTCATCTGGCCCGGGCGCGGGAAAGCGGTGGAGGTCGATGGGATCGACGCTCACAGCTCGGCGGACCGGCTCGATGATGATCTGACACGCCAGAACGATTTGATGGATGTCGGACTTCAGATCCGCCGTTTCAGCGCCCGCCAGATCCGTCGCGATCCGACGGGCGTCGTGGACCAGATTCGCCAGTTCCTGGAAGCCTGAGAGACTTCTGTGTCGAATAACCCGTCCGAGAGACGGAAAAATCGACACAGAAGGATTGTTCTACCCCCGTCTTCCCTCGAGGATCGTGAGGAAGGAGCGGGTGCGGAGTTCGTCGACGGTGAGGCCGGTGCGGGAGGTGGCCTCGTCTTCGGTGATGGCGCCGCAGTTGATGGCGCGCAGGAAGTAGTTGAGGAGGCCCTGGCCGGTGGCGGCGTCGTCGAAGACGTCGCCGACGAGCGTCGCCTTGGCGGCAGACTCCACGAAGTTGGAGAGCCGTGCCCCGGCCGCGTCCAGTCCTTCGAGGAAGAAGGCGTACACGGCGGCGTAGCGAGTCACCAGCTGCGCCGGGTGGAGGTCCCACCCCTGGTAGTAGGCATGGGACAGGGAGTGCCGGATGTGGTCGTAGTGCAGACGCATCGCGGCGTGAACCACCTGCGGGTCGTCGCCCACGGGCATGACGTTGGTGGCGCCGTCGGAGATCCAGACACCGGTTCCGGCGAGGCTCACCTGCTGGGCATGACGTGCGAAGTCGCACGCCGGATGGTCCATCGACTGATAGGCGGCGGTGATGGTGAGGGAAGCGGTGTAGTCGTAGGTCCCGAAATGGGCTCCACGAGCCCGACCATCGGCGGCTTCGACCCACTTCCTGACGCCGGCGCTCCCATCGACGTCGAAGATCATCTGCGGCGTCTCGACCATCAGCTCGACGGGGACGCGGCCGATTCCCAACTCGGATTCCAGCTCGGTCAGGGCTTCGGCCACGACCTCCACCTGGGCGACGTCCTGGAGTTTGGGGATCGTCACACAGAAGCCATCCGGCAGACCCCCAACCTCGGTCACGAGCGTCGTGATGAACAAGTCGAGGGTTCGCAACGCTCTCTGGTGAAGCTCGGCCGAAAGCGACTTCACACGGATTCCGATGAACGGTGACAACGTCCCGGCATCCATCCCGGCTGCCACTTCTCTCGCTGTGGATTCGGCGTGAGCGTCTTCCTCGTCGTCGGGACGATGGCCATATCCGTCCTCGAAATCGATCCTGAAGTCCTCGACCGGCTCTCTCTCCAGCTTGTCGATGACCGTCGGGTGCACACGCTCCGCGAGCTCGGGGAGAAGGCCCAAGACATCCACGAGGGCTCCCGAATCGGGAGCCCACTCGTCGGCGAATCGCAAGGCCAACTCACCGAGCTTGGCCGGGGTCGAGGACGAAAAGAGCTGGGCGCCCCCGTAGACTGTGTGGACGGGCTGACGCTCCGGCCCCTCGCCGGGAAAGTCGGTCGCGATCCGGGCAGACGCCGCCTCCAATCTCTGCGTCCACCCGGTCATCGAGTCAGTGTTGAGTGTCATAGCGCCCCGACTCTATGGCCACGGTTAGCTTGGTGCCGATGTCGACGCTGCTAGTCCAGAACGCCCACGTGCTGGTCACGATGGACGGTCGAGAAATCGCCGACGGCGGCATGTTCATCAAGGACGGATGGATCGAGAACGTCGGCCCGACTCTCGACATACCTGCCATTGCCGACGAGATCGTCGACCTCAGCGGTCACCTCGTCATGCCCGGCCTCGTCAACACGCACCACCACCTGTACCAGACCCTGACCAGGGCTTATCCCGGTGCCCAGGACGCCGGTCTGTTCGACTGGCTCCGCACGCTCTATCCGTTGTGGGCGAGGATGACACCCGACCACGTGCGCACGGCAACCCGGCTCGGCCTGGTGGAGCTGGCGCTGACTGGAGCGACGACCGTGTTCGACCACCAGTATCTCTGGCCCAACGGCTCGAGCATCGACGATCAGTTCGAGGGTGCCGACGGGCTCAACATCCGCTTCCACGTCTCGCGTGGGTCGATGAGCCTCGGGGAGTCCGACGGTGGATTGCCTCCCGACTCCATCGTCGAGACGCACGACGACATCCTCGACGACACCGATCGGGCGATTCGTGCCTATCACGATGCGACACGTGGTGCCATGCGTCGCGTCGTGGTCGCCCCATGTTCCCCTTTCACCGTCACCCCGGAACTGTTGAGAGACTCGGCGGCTCTCGCCCGGGACAAGGGTGTGCGTCTTCACACCCACATCGCGGAGACCAAGGACGAGGAGGAGTTCTGCCTCGACCGATTCGGTCGTCGACCCGTGGCCTACATGGAATCGCTCGATTGGGTGGGCGGGGACGTCTGGTACGCCCATGCGGTCCATGTGGCCGACGACGAGGTGACCCGGATGGGCGCCTCGGGGACCGGCATGGCACATTGCCCCACTTCGAACATGCGTCTCGGCTCCGGCGCAGCGCCGATCTCGAGGTATCTTGAGGCGTCGGTGCCGGTAGGTCTGGGGGTCGACGGGTCGGCATCAAACGACTCGTCCCACATGCTGGCCGAGACACGGCAAGCCCTGCTCCTCAACCGGCTGGCCGCCGCGGAGACAGCGTCGCCGCTGATGACGGCGAGACAGGCTCTCCAACTCGCCACTGCCGGTGGAGCCGCGGTGCTCGGCCGTGATGACATCGGTGTCCTCGCCCCCGGGATGGCCGCCGACTTCGTGGCCATCGACCTCGACCGAGTCGAGTTCGCCGGCGCACTCCACGACCCGGTCGCGGCCGCCGTTCTGTGCTCACCCGCCAACGTCGATCACTCCTGGGTGGGTGGGCGCCCCCTCGTCGCCGACGGAAGGGTGCTGGGCGTGGGCGTCGACGCCCTCGTCGACCGCCACAATCTCCTGGCTCGCGATCTGGCCGAGTAATTTCCCACCCGTGCAAGCCCATCATCCGACAACTCTCGACGAAGCGATCGCCGCCGTGGCCGCCGGAGCAACGCCCCTCGCCGGGGGCACCGATCTGATGGTGGAGGCGAACTTCGGTCACGTGAGACCCGATCACGTCGTCGGACTGCGACGGGTCTCCGAGCTCAAGGAGTGGGACGGCAATCGAATCGGCGCCGCCGTCACCTGGCGCCGGCTGGAAAAGGACGGTCCCAAGGCGTTGGCTCAAGCTGCGAGAACGGTGGGCTCCCCACAGATTCGTAACGCCGGAACCATCGGAGGCAACCTGGCGACGGCGAGCCCCGCCGGCG
>DASUUP010000107.1:0-9687 GCA_036373995.1 Acidimicrobiia bacterium | reverse complement strand
CGAGCTCACCGGGAAGGCCAAGCTCGCCGAGACCGCGGCGGAGGTGGCCGCAACGCTGGCCAACCATCTTCGTGCCCACGGCTTCGAGCAGTGGCTGATGGCCGGGGCGCTCACCGAACTGGTAGATGGAGCCAACGATCTGCTCTCTCAGCTCTCAGGTGGCGGCTACTCACTCCACTCCGACGACTCCGGGACGTTCTCGATCATCGACCACCGAAATGCCGACGAGATGCGATCAGTGAGCACCCTCTCCGGTGGTGAGACTTTTCTCGTGGCGCTGGCGCTGGCTCTGTCGCTGGCCGAGACACTGGCAGCAAAGGGCGGGTCGGGACTCGATGCCATCATCTTGGACGAAGGCTTTGGGACTCTCGACGAGGAGTCCCTCGATACGGTCGCCTCCGTCCTCGAGGAGCTGACGGGGCGGGGCCTGATGGTTGGTGTGATCACCCACGTCAAAGAGCTGGCGGCCAGGGCTCCGGTTCGTTACGAGGTCGTCCCGGAGCCTTCGGGAGCGACGGTCAGGACAGTCTCGTGAGATTCACGGTCGAGGCATGGGATTCCGACTACGGGGCGCCGACCGACGCCGAGCTCGAAGACGCCAGCCAGAACGTCGACGTGAGTGTCGAGCTGCGACCCGAGGACTGGCGTCCGCTGCTCCCTGAGACCGACCCGGTGGACGATGTCATGTTCGTCGACGGAGTGCGTCGCGTCGACGCGACCCTCTGGATCGACCAACCGCCCGACTTCCCCGGGTTCGCCCTCGCCGCCACCTACGCCGCCGGTGTGGTCCGATGCAACGGCACGGCCCACATCACCGAAACCGAGGTGGAGCGTGGTCTGTTCACGTCGGCACCGGCTGTGAACGTGGTCACGGGTGTCGGCACCTACGAGGTCAAGGCGACCAAGGGGACCACTCCCGAGGAGCTCTGGCTCGGTATCCAGCAGCGCATGGGAGACCTGGAGGCAGCGGTCACCCGGAGGGCCGGTGACGCCGTACTCCTCGTGGTGGACGGCCCGCTCTCCCATGCCCGCGACATCGACAACGCCGTGGGGTACATCAAGACACAGAAGGTCCAATATCTGCCCCTGGAGCTGCGTCAGGTGCTCACCTCGTTGCCCGCCGGATACCGAACACCGCTCTTTCTCACCACCACCTCATGGAGCCGTTTCTCCTGGTACATCCGGCTCGCAAATCACGCCGGGCCCGCCGGCGGCCTCGTTCGCTGCGAGATCGATGCCAACTGCAGCCCGGCCGATGCGGCTCGAATCGCGACCAAGGTCAGCGCCACGCTTCCTCGGTTCTCCTCAGCCCGCCACAAGGACCCTCGTGCCCCCCAGAACCTCTATCCGATCGGGGGGCTCGAACGCGAGTTGCGCCATCGCCTGGGTGACAAGGAAATGTCGATGCGTGCCCTACGACGGGCGGCGGCGGAGGGTGCTCGCCTCACGGCGTGAAGCCAGAATCGCCCCGGCGATGACAAGACCCACACCGATCACGGCAACCGGCGAGATGATCTCGTCACGGAAGACCACTCCCAGCACCAACGCGACGACGGGCATCAAATAGGTGAGGAACGAGGCTCTGGTAGCACCGACGCTGCCCAGAAGTGTGCCCATGAGGATGAAGGCGAGACCGGTGCCCAATAGCCCGACCGCGGCCACGGCCAGGAACGACGACCAGGCGAACGTCGAGTCACCGAGCCCGATCAACCCATACGGAATGACCAACGGGATGGCCAGCCAGAGCACTCGTGCCATCAGGGGCAGCGATCCGTACTTCTGCTGTAGCGGCGTGGCGATGTTCAGGGAGACGGCATAACCGATCGTTGCCGTGACCACCAGGAGGACTCCGATTGCTGCCGTTGCGCCCTCACCGGCGGAGGGCAGGCCGATGGCGACGATGCCGGCGAACCCGACGAAGAGCCCGAGGATCTGCAGCGGCCCTGGGAGCGAACGCAACAAGATCGTCGCGATCAGAGCGGTGAAGATCGGAGTTGCCCCGTTCAACATGCCGGCGATCGCCGAGTCGATCCATTGCTGAGCGATGGGAAAGAGTGTGAACGGGATCGCCACCCAGATTGCGGACAGCAAGGCCACCCGGGGCCAGTCCTCCCGGTCGACCTTCACCCCTCTGGTGCGTGGTATGAACGCTAGAAACGTCGCTCCGAGAGACACCCTGACGAGGGTGACGATCCCGGGGTGGAAGGCGTCGAGACCGATCGCCATGAACAAGAACGACGATCCCCAGATACCTGCGAGCGAGAGAAAGAGAGCCCAGTCGGTCGGCGTGAAGGCTTCACGGTTGGTCCCGTGAGAGGTCGTGAGAAGTCGTGCTGTTGCCATAGTCCAAGAACACCGAACCTTGCCCATCGGTTGCAGCCGCCAAAAAACACCGGCCTCACCGGGCCGGCAGCAGTCTCAACGCCGGTAAGGCCCGAGATAGTCCGGAATATCCAGGCCAGGCATCAAGTCGTCGGCGGGGACGGCTTCCCCCGGCTGGAGGCTGAACGGGACCACCCCGGCCCAGACTTCGAGGTCCATGTCCTCCGGATCGTCGTCTGGCCCACCGGAGCGGACCTTCGCCGAGACTTCATCGAGCGCGACCTCGATCACCGATGTCTGCGCGATCTCATGCTCGGTCGAGGGCCGCAGGTCGGCGCGTCGCCCCGGGAGGACCTTGTCGATGACCACGTCGAGACCGGCCACCTTCTCGTCTCCTTCGAGGAGGCGGCCCTGGCCGTGAACCACCACGCTTCGGTAGTTCGCCGACGAGTTGAAGGCGCTTCGGGCCACCACGATCCCGTCGACATGGGTGACGGCGATGCTGAGGGGAGACCCTGCCCGCACGGCGCGGGCCAGACCCATCGAGTTCGAGCCATGGAGGAGGAGACGGTCGCCGTCACGTGCATACAACGTGGGGATGACCACGGGCCTGCCCACGGTGACGTAGCCGGCGTGACAGACGAAACCCTCGTCGAGAATGGCATATACGACGTCCCTGTCCTCAACGGCACGCTCCGGCAGTCTCCGAATGCGGGTCTTCTCGCTCAATAGGACTCGGCTTTCGCTTCACGTGTCATCAGGCTGAGCATTGCCTCACGCGGTGTCATCTCGCCCTCGAGGACGAGGTCGACGTGGGTGGCGATGGGCATGTCGACTCCGGCCCGTCCCGCCAGCCCGAGGACGCTCTTGGTGGTCTTCACTCCTTCGGCCACCATCCTCATCTCGGCCGTGATCTCATCGAGGGTCTGACCCCGGGCCAGACCGACGCCGACACGGTGGTTTCGACTCCGATCGGAGCTGCAGGTGGCGATGAGGTCGCCCATGCCGGCCAGACCGGCGAAGGTCTCAGGGCGTCCTCCCTGGGCCACGCCGAGACGGGTCAGCTCGGCCAGGGCCCGGGTGAGCAGCGTGGCGCGCGTGTTGTCCCCGAAGCCGAGACCGTCGGACATCCCCGCCGCGATTGCCATCACATTCTTCAAGGCACCGCCCAACTCGCAGCCGACGACGTCGTCGTTGGTGTAAACCCGAAACGAGGGACCCATCAAGAGACTCTGCACGGAGCGACAAGTTTCGCTGTCCCTCATGGCCGCCACCGTCGCGGTCGGCTGACCCGCCACGATCTCCGAGGCGAGATTGGGGCCTGTCACGACTCCCACCACACCGGGGGCGATGGACTCGTCGACGTCCCGGACCACTTCGGTCATGGTGGCCAGTGTCTTCTGTTCGATCCCCTTCGTGAGAGACACGACCGGCCGGTTGGGTTTGAGATGCTGAGCGGCCTCGGTGAACACATCCCGGAAACCGTGTGAGGGAACGGCCATGACCAGCAGGTCGGTCCTGCTAACAGCCTCTTCCAGATCGTTGCTGGCGGTGAGCCTGTCCGGCAGCTCGTAGTCGGGGAGGTAATCGGGGTTCGTGCGGGTCTGATTGATCGATTCGGCGAGATCGGCCCGCCGGGCCCAGAGCAGGGTGTCGATGCGTCTGGCCGCAATAGAGGCCACCGTCGTGCCCCACGAACCTGCTCCGATGACCGCGATCCTGTCCATTTGGAGGCTCACGGTAATCAGCTAAGTGACCTCGGCTCCCTAACCTTCCGCACCCCAAATGGCACTCTCCATCGGCATCGTCGGGCTGCCCAATGTCGGCAAGTCCACCCTCTTCAACGCGCTCACCAAGGCGGGGATCCTCGCGGCCAACTATCCGTTCGCGACCATCGAGCCGAATACCGGGATCGTCCCCATCGCCGATCCGAGAGTCGATCGTCTCGCGGAGATGTTCCACTCCGACAAGCGAACCTACGCCACGGTCACATTCGTGGACATCGCCGGGCTGGTGAAGGGGGCAAGCCAGGGGGAGGGGCTGGGCAACCAGTTCCTGGCCAACATCCGCGAGGTGAGTGCGATCTGTCACGTGGTCAGGGCGTTCGAATCGTCGAAAGTGGTCCACGTCGACGAGACGCTCGACCCGGCACGTGACATCGAAGTCATCGAGACCGAGCTCGCGATCGCCGACTTGGAGACCATCGACCGCAGGCTCCCGAAGCTGGAGAAGGAGGCGACGGTGGACAGATCGCTACAGCCCGTGGTCGATACCCTCCAGGCGGTGCGTGCGGTCGTCGCCGCCGGCGAGATGGTGAGCCGGCATCACGACCTGATGCAACGGGAAGCCCACTTCGCCGACCTCCACCTCCTGACCGCCAAGCCCGTGATCTACGTCTTCAACATGGATGAGGCCGGTCTCCTCGACGAGACCCGCAAGACAGGACTCGCCGCGATGGTCGCACCGGCTCCGGCGCTCTTCCTCGACGCCCAGATCGAGGCGGAGATGATCGAGCTCGAGCCGGAAGAGCGGGCCGATCTCCTCGAATCACTGGGTCAGGAAGAGCCCGGTCTCGATGCTGTGGTGCGGGTCGCATACGAGACACTCGGCCTCCAGTCGTTCCTGACCGCGGCTGAGAAAGAGGCGAGGGCGTGGACGATCCCCGTCGGCGCCACTGCCCCCGAGGCGGCCGGGCTCATTCACACCGACTTCCAGAGAGGGTTCATCGCCGCCGAGGTGATCGACTTCGACAAGCTGATGGCCGCGGGCTCGTGGCTGGCTGCCAGGTCTGCCGGTTTGGTGAGAACCGAAGGCAAGTCGTACGTCATGAAGCCGTCAGACGTCGTCGAGTTTCGGTTCAACGTCTGAGACATTGGCTAACTTGAAGGGCGTGGTCGTACTTCTCGTTGCCGAGGGTGGCTCGGCGGCGGCACCGTTGACCGAACACGAAGTTCTCGTCTTCCTCGTCCAGCTCGCCCTCCTCGTCGGGGTGGCGCGCATCTTCGGATGGCTGATGAAGAGCGTCGGTCAGCCGCCGGTGGTGGGTGAGCTGCTCGCCGGCGTCGTCCTCGGTCCGACTCTGTTCGGAAGGGTTGCGCCCGACGCCTTCGACTGGGTGTTCGGGGAACCGAGCGTCACCTCGGTCGTATTCGGGATCGCGTGGCTGGGGGTGATCATGCTCCTGGTCGTCATCGGTTTCGAGACCGACCTCGGCATCATCGCCAGATTCCGCACGGCGGCGCTGTCGGTCTCCGCAGGCGCCCTCCTGGTACCCCTCGCCGCCTCGGCGACGCTGGCCTTCTTCGTGCCGGAGTCCTTCATAGGGCTCGGCCCCGAAGGAGAGGGTGTCGACCGTGCCGTGTTCGCGGGCTTCCTCGCTCTCGCTTTCTCGGTGTCGGCGCTGCCCGTCGTGGCCAAGATCCTCCAGGACCTGGGTTACCTGCGCCGCAACTTCGGGCAGGTGACCCTGGCCGCAGGGATGACCATGGACGCAGTCGGTTGGCTCGTGCTCGCAGCTCTGTCCGGGATCGCCCTCGACGGATTACAGCTCGATCGACTCGGGATCTCGTTCGGCGGGCTGGTCCTCTTCCTGTTGCTGTCGTTCACGGTGTTCCGCTGGGTCATCGATCGGCTCTTTCGGTATGTCATGGCGCGGGGCTCTTCGATCACGGCGGCGATGTCGATCTCGATCGTGGCTGCCCTGGTGGGCGGTGCGGTGACCCAGGCTCTGAACATCGAGGCCATTCTCGGCGCCTACATCGTCGGGATCCTCCTCGCCGGCCTTCGTCATCAGCTCCCCCAGGTGAGATCGGTGCTGGAGACGATGACGGCAGCCCTTCTCGCCCCCGTCTTCTTCGCCTTCTCCGGGCTCCGTGTCGATGTGGGGCTTCTCGACACTTCGACGGTGGTCATTTGGGCGGTGATACTCATCGTGGTTGCGATCGCCGCCAAGATCCTGGGCACGGTGATCGGCGGTTTCTTCGCCGGAGTGCGGGGCAGGGAAGCGCTGGCTCTCGGATCGGGCCTCTCGGCCTTGGGCGCCATGGGAGTCGTCGTCGCCATCGTCGGTCTCAACATCGGGGTGGTCAGCGAGACCGGGTACACGGTGATGGTCCTCGGCGCCGTCGTCACCTCTGTCGTCGCTCCCCAGCTCCTCAAGCTGGTTGTCAGGGGTTGGGACATCCCTCATGAGGAGGCGCAGCGGCTCAACGAAGAAGAGGTCAAGGAGTCCAGCGAGATCCTGCGTTCGAGACGAATCCTCATCCCGACCAGGGGTGGCTCGAACAGCCGCTATGCGGCGCAACTGGTCAGCTCGGTCTTCCCCGACGCAGAGGTGACCGTATTGGTCGTCGACCTCGCGAAACCAGGTCTGATTCGACGGGTGATGCGCCGGGTCGAGGGTGACCCCGGTGACCCCGAGGACGTCCTCGCGCAGCTGCCGGGGGCCAGGACAATCAGACGGCTGGCCCGTGATCCCGCCGCCGCCATCGCCAAGGAGAGCGCTCTCGGCTACGACCTGGTGGTCCTGGGTGCCACCGAGACCGGCGAGGGGACTTTCAGCAGCGTCATCGACCGCGTCCTCTCCATGGTCGACGTGCCCTCCATCGTGGTGCGCATGCCGGAGGGGCGACCGGTCACCGATTCGCTGCCCGGCCGGATCCTCGTCCCGGTGTCGGCGTCGAGGTCTACCCGCGCTGCCGAGGAGTTCGCTTATTCACTGGCCAAGGCGAGCGGAGGCAGGACTTTCGCACTCCACGTGGTGAACCGGCCCGAGGGCCAGGGAGTGATGCTCGAGGACGGGGCGGTGGAAGACAGTCTCGCCGCCGGCCAGGAGATGGTCGCCGAGGCGGCGACATTTGGAGAGCGACTGGGCGTGGATGTCGAGACCGGTGTGCGCGTCGCTCCGAACGCGGAGGAGGAGATCGTCCGGTTCGGGAACTCTGGTGCCTTCGATCTGCTCGTCATAGGGGCCAGCACGCGCTCGCTCACCAATCGTCCCTTCTACGGCCACCGTGTCTCGTTCATGCTCGCCCAGTCAGAGCTGCCGGTGGCCGTTGTGAGCCTTCCGCCCACCGGGTCGCCGGCGACTCCGGGTTACTGACCGTTCGCAGCATGGTGCTTATGATCGGTCCTCGAGACTGATGCCGAACCCCGCTGAGCGATTCGCCGACCGTCACATAGGACCGAAGCCGGCCGACATCGAGAAGATGCTGGCCACTGTCGGGGTTGCATCCCTCGACGATCTGATAGTCGAGACGGTGCCCGAGTCGATCTTCGACACCACCCTCGATCTGCCCCCTGCCCTGACCGAGCCCCAGGCGGCACAGCGACTTCGTGAGCTGGCGGACAAGAACACGGTTCTGCCATCGCTCATCGGTCTCGGCTACCACGACACCATCCTGCCCCCGGTCATTCAGCGAAATGTCCTGGAGAACCCGGCCTGGTACACGGCTTACACCTCCTATCAACCGGAGATATCCCAGGGTCGTCTCGAGGCGTTGCTCAACTTCCAGACGATGGTCTCCGACTTGACCGGTTTGGAGATTGCCAACGCCTCGCTCCTTGACGAGCCAACGGCAGCAGCGGAAGCCGTGGCGATGGCGCGTCGACTGTTCAAGGGTGACCGTGGCGTCTTCTACGTCGACTCCGATTGCCATCCGGCGACGAGGTCCGTCATCGAGACGAGGGCCTCGGCGGCGGGAGTTGAAATTCGCGACCTCAGCGACGATGCCGACCCCGAGCTCGCGTTCGGCGTTCTGTTCCAGTATCCCGGTTCCTCCGGAGCTGTCTCCCGTCATGCGGAACGTGCGGCGGAGTTCAAGGCGGCGGGGGCGATCGTGGCTGTCGCCACGGATCTGCTCGCCCTCACCCTCCTGACACCACCTGGAGAGTGGGGCGCCGACATCGCTGTGGGCTCGGCCCAGCGTTTCGGTGTCCCACTCGGTTACGGGGGCCCCCACGCCGGTTTCATCGCGACCCTGGAATCGCACGTCCGTGCGTTGCCCGGCCGTCTGGTGGGTGTGTCCACGGACCGCCAGGGTCGGATGGCCTATCGGCTCGCTCTCCAGACGAGAGAGCAGCACATCCGCCGCGAAAAGGCGACGTCCAATGTCTGCACGGCCCAGGTGCTTCTGGCCGTGATCGCAGGTCTCTATGCCTGTTGGCACGGTCCGGAAGGGCTGAGAGCGATCGCGGCAGAGTGCAACCGCCTGGCGACGGTCATCGCCGACTCCTTCGCCGGGGCGGGATACGAGCCGGTGAACGAGAGCTGGTTCGACACTGTCACCGTTGCCGCCCCCGGAGAGGCTGGGCAATTGGTGTCCCGGGCCTTGGACGCCGGGATCAACATCGGTCTTGTCGACGCAGACCACATCCGGATCGCAGTGGACGAAAAGACCGACGACAATCTCGTTGCGCGATTGCTCGACGCTGTCGGCATCCCGCCGGTAGAGGTCACCGCCCGGCTCCCGGCCGGTATGACCAGGGAGTCCGCCTACCTGACGCATCCGGTCTTCAGTCTCCATCAGTCGGAGCACGAGATGCTGCGCTACCTGCGACGTCTCGCCGATCGTGACCTGGCGCTGGACCGCACGATGATCCCGCTCGGCTCGTGCACGATGAAGCTCAACGCCACAACCGAGATGATCCCCATAACTTGGGACGGGTTCTCGGGGATGCATCCCTTCGCTCCCGTGGATCAGGCCGCCGGATATCTCGAGCTGATCGGTGAGCTCGAGAGCTACCTGGCCTCGATCACCGGCTACTCCGCCGTCTCGCTGCAGCCAAACGCCGGCTCGCAAGGAGAGCTCGCCGGGTTGCTCGCCATCGCCGCCTACCACCGCTCGAAGGGGGAGGAGGCCCGGGACGTCTGTCTCATCCCCGCCTCCGCCCACGGGACCAATGCCGCCTCCGCCGTGATGGCAGGGATGCGGGTCGTGGTCGTCGCGACCGACGATTCCGGCAACATCGATGTCGACGATCTGAAGGTCAAGGCGACCGAGCACGCCGACTCCCTGGCTGCGCTCATGGTCACGTACCCATCGACTCATGGTGTTTTCGAGGCCACCATCAAAGAGGTCACCGGCATCGTGCACGAGCACGGGGGTCAGGTCTACGTTGATGGTGCCAACCTCAATGCCCTGGTCGGCCTGGCCCGCCCGGCGGACTTCGGCGCCGATGTCGGGCATCTCAACCTGCACAAGACTTTCACCATCCCCCATGGCGGTGGAGGTCCCGGTGTCGGGCCCGTGGGGGCGCGATCTCATCTGGAGCCGTTCCTCCCCAACCATCCGCAGCTTCCCGAAGCCGGTCCCGAGACGGGGATAGGCGCCATCTCCGGCGCACCCTTCGGGTCGGCGGGGATCC
>DASUUP010000106.1:0-8266 GCA_036373995.1 Acidimicrobiia bacterium | reverse complement strand
AAAGGCGTGAGCAGTCCCGCTGTCCAGGCCGTCGGTGGGCCCGAGATCAGCGATCAGAATCGACTCCCTATAGCTCCGTCCTCTGAAGGGGATGTGTGTTTCGCGGCGGACCGTGCTGTCGGCTCCGTCACATCCCACCAGATAGCGGGCGCTGATGAGACGCTCGTCTCCGTCGACGGCGACGCTGCAAAGCAAGCCGTCTTCTCGTGGCTCGAAGCCATCGAACGTCGCCGTCCACTCCACGTCCACCCCGAGGGAAGCCAATTTCTGTCTGAGCACTGCTTCAACCTCAGGCTGGGGCGCGAAGAAAACGAAGGGATACTCGGTTGCGGGAAGGTGGAGGTCAGCGAGGCTGCCCTCCACGGCCGAGCCGTCGACGTGGATTTCGAGGTCGACGCTCCTCAGCCCTCTCGACAGCAGCCCGTCGGCCACACCGAGCCCGCGCAGGATCTCCATCGTCCGGGGATGGATGGCGAGAGCAGGTGCCCAGACCCTGGGCCCGGTGCGGCGCTCGATGATCCGCACATGAGCTCCGAACATCGTGGCCTGCAGCGCCAGGGTGAGACCCGTGGGACCGGCACCAACGACCACCAGATCGCAAGAGGAAGTCATCGCGGCGCCTCCGGCCCTGTGGGAAGCCACCAGCCGTCCTCCGATCGAGACGGGCCCTCGATGGCGACACCGTCGAGGAAGTCACCGCGTGACTGGTTCTGGATGACCCGATAGGCAAAGCTGCCTTCCTCCACCCACGGTTGGAGCACGACTCTGAGGGTCTCCGCATACTCCTCGGCAGCATCCTGACCGTTCCATTCGTAGATACCCCGGTAGTACCCGGTGCTCTCATCGGTGAGCCAGAGTTTCGTCTCGAAGCCACGGTGGGCTGCGAACAGGAGCGTATTGAGCAGCGACTCGCCCCTGAACACCCAGTGCGCCAATCGGTTTGTGCCTAGGAGGCGGAGACGGAAACGAACCACAATGAGCACCGATGGGTCATTGGAGCGTTCCCTCATGGCCGTCTCCCGATAGATCCGGGAGCGGCTGCCGTCAGCGAACCGAACCAAACGCCCAACGTTCTCGCCGGGCATCGAGATGGCGCCCCGGCCGAGAAGGATCAGCGTGGCTGCAACGCACCGTATCTCGGCGACCAGGACCGCGAACCAGCTCCTATGTGATGTTCCGAACCCGTTGGATCGATCACGCTGAGCCAACCTTCGAGCATCCAGTGAGCCTGCCGCCTGCTCAAGGGTCGAACGTCACAGGGACGCCCACTCTCGCCATCCTCTCGCTGGTGGCCCTCGTGCGCCTCGGCGACGTGGTCACCCGCTCCGGAGGGCGACCCACGAGCGGCGCCTCCGTCATCGCCTGAATCCGTGCCACATGGGCCGCCGCCTCGCTTCGTCGTGCCATCCCCAGCTTGGTCAGGACATTCGAGACGTAGTTCTTGACGGTCTTCTCGGCCAGGCCCATGTGGTCGGCAATCTCCCGATTGGTCAGACCCTCGGCGAGATGGTCGGCAACCGCCCTTTCCTGAGGAGACAAGACGGTGAGCAAGGCGAGCTCAGGAGAGTCATCTCCGAACTGACCTAAAGCCACCATCTCACCACCCATCACCCTTCGTATGTCTGTGACGAGTTCGGAGGCTCTCACGTTCTTGAGCACAAAGCCCGACGCTCGGGCAGCCATCGCCGCTGCGAGCGCTATCTCGTCCGCATATGAGGTCAGGATCAGAACCTTCACCTCGGGATGATGCGTCGTGATCTCCTGGCATACCGAGATGCCCGAACGGTCAGGTAACCGCACGTCGAGCACGACCAAATCTGGACTGACCGCATCCACCATCTCGATGGCTTCCGCCGCCGTCCCGGCTTCGCCGATCACGACTAGGTCCTCTTCGAGCTCGATCAGTGCTTTGAGACCGGATCTAACCACCTGGTGGTCGTCCACCAGGAGGATTCGCACCTCAGGAGGCGTCTCGGCGGTGTCAGGCATGGTCACTCGACCTACTCGAGCGACCTGCCGCCGTCCGCCGGCTTCCATGAGCCGACAACCCGCGCCGAAAGCCCGGCTCCACCGGTGACGGCTTCGAGTCGCCTGCGATGTCGAAAGGACCCTTGCCCATATACAACCTCGTGTTGAGACGGTGTCGAATCTGCCACCGAGAAGGGCTGGCCGATAGGGGCGAAGGTCACTCCCGAGTCCGGGCTTATGACCCGGGAGGAGAGAGTGCTCAGGAGTCGAGAGATATCGAGTCCAGCAGGTGTTTGACGACCGCTTCGACTTTGCGATGATTGCCGCGGTCATCGTCAGGCGGATCCGACCTGTATGACCCCCGAATGGACATCTGGGTCACCCCGATCTCCAGGGGCTGGAGACTGACATCACCTTCGAAACCCACGAACAAGCCAGGTGCGCTCCAGTCGACGGGGATCGAAAAACCTCGTCCAATCGGGCGACTCCTGCCAATCTCCATGAGGTCTTCCCCACGGGGCTCGCGGCGGACACCGTGAAGGGCCCCTGTGGCCAGGCCGCGGAACCAATGTCCGTCTGTCTCCAGACGATGCGCCCACGTCCGTGGTTCCCCATCGAGATGCACGAAGTAGTACACGTACATCATCGTTTCCATTCGAGTCTGATTTCGAAGCGGCCGCCAGGGCCAAAGGACCCGAAGGCCCCGGATATAGTGCGTGAGACAGCTCTCTCTTGGAAGTGGTGACTCCCTATGACTATCGAGGGAATGGTCGAGCACGGGCTGTTGCACGCCGTGGCTGACGGCCTGCTGGTCTGCGACGAGCAGGGAATCATCAAGGCCGTCAATCGTCGAATCGAGGAGCTCTCCGGATACGATTCCGGCGAGCTGATCGGGCGGTCGGTGGAGAAACTGCTACCCCTCTCACTTCGGGACCAGCATGAGGGTCATCGGGCCGGATTTGGGACGTCGGGATATCCCGCCCGTCCAATGGGGGCGGATCTGGACACGCTCCTGCTCAGGAAGGACGGCAGCACTCTGCCTGTCGACATCGCCCTGGCCCCACTCGAGGTCGACCCCGAAACCCTCGTCGTCTCGGCGGTCAGGGACGCCACTGCCCGAGTTCGTCAGGAACGCTCCATACGAGCAATGAGAGAAGTCACCGAAACGATTCTCAAGGGTCGCCCCCCAGGTGAGATCTATGCCCTGATTTGTGAGCAAGCCGTCGACTTGCTCCGTGCTTCAGTCGGTCTGATCGCAGTGCGGGCCGAGCGAGGTGAGGGGTTCCAAGTCCAAGCGGCCGCCGGCAGCGTCGGAGAGAGCCTGACCGGACGTCTCCTGACCCACCCTTTCTGGGAAGCAGCCTTGGGTACCGAGGGCTGGACGACCATTGATGCGGACTTCGAGCACTTAAGCGAAGCACTGGGCCACCCCATCGGCCCAGCCGTGGTGCTGCCTATACCCGAAGGACAGAGGATTGGCTTTCTGCTCGTCGCCGATGAACCGGGCTGTCCGCCTTTCGATGACGACAGCCTCGAACGTCTAGAGACGTTTGCCTCCCAGGCAGGGCTGGCCTTCGCCTACGGACGGCGTCTCCGGGCACTGGCCGTCGCCGGTGATAGAGATCGGATAGCCCGCGACCTGCACGACGTGGTGATTCAGCGGCTATTCGGAGCCGGGCTCTCGCTGCAGGTTGCCTCCCAGTTGTTCGGCGGCGGGGAACCCGCGTTGTCACAACGACTCGAAGAGGTGACCGAGAACATCGATGCCGCCATCGCCGAACTGCGTCGGAGCATCTTCGATCTGGAGCGCAAGGACGAGCTCGGCTTTCGCGATCAGGTGCTGATCGCCGTGGAAGAGGTCCTTGCCGACCAGGACATACGAACGATCGTGAAAGTGGACGAGATGGTTGCTGGCCCACCGGATGAGAAAGCCTCGCACCTTCTGGCCACTCTGCGAGAAGCCCTCACCAACGTTGGACGTCACTCCTCGGCGACGGAGGTCGACATTTCTGTGTCGATTGGCCCGAACCTGGTCCTCGTCGTCAGTGATAACGGGGTGGGGATCGGGCTGGACGCCTCGATGGGTCACGGTCTCTCCAACATGGCGGCGCGGGCCCGCCAACTCGGCGGCGACCTGGACGTATCCAACGGCCCCGGAGGGGGTCTCCAATTGGAGTGGCGAGTCCCCCTCTGAGAGCACCTCAACCCGAGAAAGGGCCAAACGACTCTGGCCCACCGCCGAAATCTGATCGATGATCGCAGCACAGCTCCGGCGGCCAGGGCCACCACCGGGTGAGAGCAATGGCCCAGAAGGAGGTGAGTCCATGGACCTCAAGATGTGGACACCGTTTCCCTATCTGGAAAAGGAATGGCGATTCGACTTTCCCCGCCTCGTACGTGAGACGGGCGAGTTTCGGCCTTCCATAGATGTGGTGAGGACAAATGGGCAGCTGGTGCTGACCGCCGAGCTTCCCGGAATGTCCTCCGATGACGTGGAGGTGTCCCTCGACGGAGACATCCTCACCATCAAGGGTGAGAAGACCGACGAACGGGAGATCTCCGAAGCCGATCGGTATGTACACGAGCGGACATTCGGCTCGTTCCAGCGCCGGATGACCATGCCGGATGGCGTGTCCGAAGACGCCATCGACGCCAGCTTCGAGAGTGGGATTCTGACCGTTCAGGTCACCCTGCCCGAAGAGAAGGATGTCGAGCCAAAGCGGATTCCGGTAGGGGCGAAGAAGACGTCCTGACTGGGGGGTGCAGAAAGGGCGGGCCGAGCGGCCCGCCCTTCTCGCTTGCCAGCCAGCCAGACGACGTTCAGGCCGCCGGATCCATATGGTCGGTTTGCGACCGGCCCAATATCCGCGTGACCTCGTCGTCGTCGGTCTGTCCGAACTCCAGATAGGCCTGACCCACCGCGTAGAAAGGCGTCGGGGTTTCCACGACCACCACCTGGTCGGCCACCCGCCGCAACCGCGCCACGGTGTCTGGCGGCGCCACAGGAGTCGCGGCCACCACGGACTGAGCTCCAAGGGCGCGGGCAACCCTCACGGCAGCCAAGACAGTGGATCCGGTGGCGATCCCGTCGTCGACGATGATCACCGTCCGTCCACCGACATCGATACGCGGCCGGTCGGCCCGGTATCTCACGGCCCTACGCCTCAGTTCCACCTGCTCACGTTCGACCACTCGAGCCAGCTCGGAAGCGCTGACTCCGAACTCCGAAACCACCTTCCAGTCGACGTATCGAACGTCGCCTTCGCCAATGGCACCCATGGCGTACTCGGAGTGGCCGGGAAGCCCGAGTTTGCGAACGACGATGATGTCGAGAGGGGCGTCGAGGGCGCTGGCGACCTCGGCGGCCACTGGCACTCCCCCTCTGGGCAGCCCGAGAATGACGGGTTTGGAGTTCTTGAAGGACATGAGCTGCTCAGCAAGCTGTTGTCCTGCCTGGATTCGATCGTTGAACATCACATCTGCCTTTCATTGACCATGCTCACAGCAGCCGCCAACCTTTGAACAGAGGCGAGAGTCACAAAATGAGCCGTCAATCGGCAGAAGACCGGGACACCTTCTCTCGCACGTCACGTTTCCGTCGCTGGCGTCGTGCAACCCAGATGCCGGCGACGGGGCCGGCCACCAGTGCCGCGGTGACGAGTATCCCGGCGAGTAGACTGTGTCCAAACACTTCCCCCAGACTCGCCTCGTAACCACTCTCCACACCCAGGTAGATCATGAGGTTCCACGCGGCTATGAGCCCCACGAACCCGCCGATCAGGCCGCCGGCGACGACGTCGATCAGCCAGGGTCGCCACTTGGGACGGGCCGGGACCGAGCTCATACCTGCTCGCGGGGACCTTTGACGACGAGGACGTCACACTCGGCGAGATGGAGCGCCCTGTGGCTGGTGCTACCGAGGATCAGGGAAGCGAAATCTCCCCTTCCCCGCGTCCCGACGACGAGTAGAGAGGCGTCCACATCGTTGGCATAGGCCACGAGTGTGTCGGGGGGATAGCCGTCCAGATCGACTCGCTCGATCGCCACATCCGACCCGCCAATGGCCTGTTCGAGCCCTGCCCAAACCGAAACACGCTGTGCTTCGGCCACCTCGTCCCAGTTGATGGCGACTTCGGTATACACCATCGGAAGGTGAGTCACATGGACTACGTGGAGGTCGGTTTTCCTCCACCGGGCCTGCTCGATTGCCTTGGCGACGACTTTCTCGGAGATCGGTGCCTCATCGACTCCTGCAACAACAGTCATCTTCAACTCCTTCCTGGGCTCCAGCATCGCTCAACCGAGGTGTCGATGGCACGGTCTGAAGGCCCTGATCGACGGGACCTAGTACCCCGATCGAAGATCGACGGCCGATGCACCCTGACAGGACCAGTGGACGTCTGATTAGGGCCGATGGCCCCTGCTCGGAGAGTCCGCGTTGGTGGACGATGGCGGTTGAGGACATGCAGCGCGACGTGAAGACACTTCCTGAGCCCGATCTGTGGAACGAACAATCTATCGACTCGACGACCACTGCTCTCGCCTACGCGTCCACGAACGTGCCGATGGCGTATCCCGACGAGACCTCGGCCGAAATCCTCCACCAACTCTCCCAGGCTCCGCGATTCGACAGCATGGCCGACATAGCCGTGATCGAGACCGGTCGTCTCGTGGGCACGATCCCGATCGAGCGCCTCTTCGCTGCCTCACCTGACTCCCCGGCATCGGAGTTGATGGATCGTGATCCACCGATCATCGGTCCTGGCGTCGATCAGGAAACGGCCGCCGCCAAGGCGGTGAGTCACGAGGAGAGCAGTCTCGGTGTCGTCGATGCCAATGGCCTGTTTCTCGGTTTGATCCCGCCTCACCGGATGCTCGGTGTGCTACTGGAGGAGCACCGTGAGGATATGGCGCGAGTTAGTGGGTTCTTGCATCAGAGCTCTACGGCTCGCTCGGCCACGGCGGAGTCGCTACCACGAAGGTTCTGGCATCGGTTTCCCTGGCTCGCTGTGGGCCTGGCCGCGGCGATGGCCGCAGCAGGGTTGGTCGCCGGCTTCGAACAGGGTCTGGCAGCTCACCTCGAGCTCGTTTTCTTCATGCCGGGGATCGTCTATATCGCCGACGCGGTGGGAACCCAGACTGAGATTCTGGTGGTGAGGGGCTTGTCGATAGGCATTCCCGTCGGGCACGTGATGCGCCGAGAGCTCGTGACCGGTGTCGTGCTCGGAGCTGTGCTGGGAAGCCTTGCCTACCCGCTGGTCCTCTCCTGGTTTGGCTCCGAGGTGGCCCTGACGGTGGCTCTGAGCATCTGGTCAGCCTCGACCGTGGCCACCGGAGTGGCGATGTTTCTGCCGTGGATACTCTCGACGCTGAGCCTCGATCCCGCCTTTGGAAGTGGGCCGTTGTCCACTGTGGCTCAAGACCTCCTCTCCCTGGCCATTTACTTCGGGCTCGCCACCGCGATCGTCCTCTGAACCGATCCGGACAGGGCGTCCTTGGCCACTGGGGACTTTCGCCTCTATCGCGGCCCATGTAGCGACCATACGGTCGATCTCATGATGAATTGGGATCTACCGGATCGGCATCGGCGTAATGCGATCAGATCCATTGCCCCACTGCTGCCTGCCGCCCTGTTGTTTGTCTGGGGCCTGATCCGAACGATCTTCTGAATCGGGCTCTTTCGATGGGACGCGCCGACGACCTCGAGAGATGGGTGGAGGCGGGGCTCATCGACGCCGCGACTGCCGAGGACATCGAAGCCTTCGAAGCCGAGCGGTCAGGCTCTGGCCGTATCGGGCGTGGCATGGAGGCCATCGCCTATCTGGGCGCCGTTTTGGTCCTCGTTGCCGTCGGCATTCTCGTCAACGAGTTCTGGGATCGGATCGAGCCGTGGGGTCAATTTGCCCTGAGCGCGGTCATCGCACTGATTCTCATCGGCGTCGGCGTCATCCTGGGCAGGAGCATCGAGCCGGCCGTGAGCCGGGCACAGACGTTCTCATGGTTCCTCTCGGTTGCAGCTGTCGCCCTGACGGCCCAGGTCGGCGTGGGTGAGATCGGGGGAACTGGCGATGACGAAACCTTCCTCATTGTGTCGTTGATTTCTTTGGTCACGGCGATCCTCCTGTGGTGGTTGCGCGCGTCGGTGTTGCAGATGGTGGCAATGGGAGTCACGGCAGCAGCATCGGTGATCGCCGGCGTCTCACTGATCGAGACCGCACCGGACTTCGCCTTCGGCCTCTCGTTCGCTGGTCTGGGCACTGCATGGCTGCTGCTCACCTGGGGAGGTGTGTTCCGACCC
>DASUUP010000105.1:0-8022 GCA_036373995.1 Acidimicrobiia bacterium | reverse complement strand
TATGCAAGGTCATACTCGAGACCGCTCTCCTCACCGATGAGGAGAAAGTGGTGGCATCGGCGCTGGCCAAACGGGCCAGGGCAGATTTTGTGAAGACATCCACCGGATTCGGTCCCGGGGGTGCCACCGTCTACGACGTGGCTTTGATGAGAGAGACGGTGGGACCGGACATGGGTGTGAAGGCCTCGGGTGGGGTTCGCACCGCCGACGATGCCGAGGACATGATCGCCGCCGGCGCCACCAGGATCGGAGCATCGGCGGGAGTGCAAATCGTCAGCGGTAATGATGGAGGAGACAGTGGCGAGAGGTATTGAGCTCAGGTCCTATGCGTTCCTGGACAGTCTGCAACCGCAATATGCGGCGTTCCTGGGGACAGTGGCTCAAGGTTTCCTGCCCCTTGCCGGCGACGCGTCGCTCTGGATCGAAGTGGCGCCTGGCATCGAGATCAACCGCCTCACCGATGTTGCCCTGAAGGCGACGTCGGTCAGGCCCGGCTTGCAGATCATCGAGCGCTACTACGGCCTGCTGGAGGTGCATTCGCCCGATCAGGCCGAGACCCGGGCTGCCGGTGAGGCCATCCTCGAGTCGATCGAGCAGTCCGAGGACGAGAGGATCAAGCCTCGCATCCACAGCTCTCAGATCATCAGGCGCCTCGACGACCACCATGCCCAGCTGATAAACCGGACGCGGCATGGCCAGATGATCATCCCCGGCCAGACCCTCTACGTGCTGGAGTGCGAACCCGCCGCATATGCGTCTCTGGCTGCCAACGAGGCCGAGAAAGCGGCCGAGATAAACGTCCTCGAGGTGCGTAGCCACGGCTCCATGGGCCGTGTCTACCTCGGCGGTGAGGAGCGGGACATCGACGTCGGCTGGCAGGCGGCGGTGGCAGCCCTCGAAGGCGTTACGGGGAGGGATCCTTCCCAGTGATGCACAACCAACGAAAGGAGGAGCTTCATGGCTGAAGCTCTTGGAATGATCGAAGCTCGCAGCTTCCCGGCGATGGTCGAAGCTGCAGATGCCATGGTCAAGGCGGCCAAGGTCGAGCTCGTGAGTATGGAGAAGACAGGTGGCGGCTATGTGACAGCCGTCGTGCGGGGTGACGTCGCCGCGGTCAAGGCTGCGGTCGACGCCGGTGTTCGCGGCGCCGAGAAGGTCGGCGAGGTCACCGCTACCCACGTCATCGCACGCCCCCACGTCAACGTCGATCTCGCGCTGCCGCTCGGCCGTCAGGAGCAGGCCGAGGAAGACCTCGAGTAAGTGTCTCGGACTGCGAACCTCCGGTTCCCAGACCCGTATGTGGGTCATACAGTCTCGAGAATGCGCTGGAGAGACCCGTGCAGCTAGGCAGGGTCGCCGGGACTCTGGTGGCCAGCCGCAAGGAAGCCCTGATGTCGGGGATGAAGTTCCTCGTCGTCAGACAGATCGACGAGGACAACTCCGAGACGGGCTCGTATGTGATCGCGGTCGACGCCGTCGGTGCCGGTCCCGGAGAGGTGGTCCTCTACGCGTCGGGCAGCTCGGCGCGTCAGACCGAGCTCACCAGGGACAAGCCCTGTGACGCGGTGATCATGGCCATCGTGGACTCCTGGGACGTCGGCGGGGACGTCAAGTACCACAAGGGCGAGGAGGCGCGTTCTGAATAAGCCTCCGCTCACCGAAGCTGAGATCCGCTCCATCATCGAGCGGGTGAAGGGCCGCGTCGCCGCAGCCGAGTTCGCCCACCGGGCCGGTCCGACACTCCGGGCGTCCGACGAGCTGGCTGTCTCCGAGATCGAGCTCGGCGACGGCATCCACGGCACCATCGACGAGGCGGTCATGGCGGCGCGTCAGGCCTTCATGACCTATCGCGAGATGGGCCTGGAGAGACGCAAGACCATCGTCGACGCGATGCGGGCCGCCATGTTGCGTGAAGGTGAGCGTCTCGCCTACATGGCCGCCGAGGAGACCGGCATCGGCCGCGCCGAGGACAAGGTGATCAAGAATCGCCTGGTCACCACGAAGACCCCGGGCCCCGAGGACCTCGAGCCCCACGTCGTGACTGGCGACTCGGGGATGATGATCACCGAGTACGCCCCCTATGGAGTCATCGGATCGCTGACCCCGACGACGAACCCGACGTCGACGGTCATCAACAACGCCATCTCAATCGTCTCGGCGGGCAACGCGGCGACTTTCAACGTCCATCCCAACGCGGCATTGGTCTCGGTGGAGAACATCAAGCTGCTCAATCGGGCGATCGTGGCCGCAGGGGGGCCTCCCGACCTGATCACGTCCACGCCGAAGCCGACCATCGAATCGGCGCGGGAGGTCATGCATCATCCCGACGTCCGGGTCTTGCTGGTGACCGGAGGTGAGGGCGTGGTCAAGGAGGCCCTGAAAACCTCGAAGAAGGCCATCACCGCGGGACCGGGAAACCCACCGGCGGTAGTCGATCAGACCGCCGACGTCGAAGCAGCGGGTCGCGACATCTATCTGGGCGCCTCTTTCGACAACAACGTGATCTGCACCGACGAGAAGACGACCATCGTTGTCGACTCGGTTGCCGACCGGTTGGTGCAGGCGATGGTCGCCAACGGTGCCTACCGGCTCAAGGACCACGAACTGAAGCGACTCGAGCGCGTCGTCTTCCGGGAGATGGGGCCGGACAACAAGCCGGGGATGATCAACCCGGGGCTGATCGGTAAGAGCGCGCAACGAATCCTCTCCGAGATCGGTATCACCGTGGACGACGAGGTCCGGCTGGTCGTCGCCGAGGTGCCTCGGGAGCACAACCTGGTCTGGACCGAGCAGATGATGCCGGTGATGCCCGTGGTCAGGATGCACAACGTGGACGATGCCATCGACCTGGCAGTCAGGTCAGAGCACGGTTTCCGCCACACCGCCTCGATCCACAGCACGAACGTCGAGACGATCACCCGGATGGCCCGCGCCATGAATTGCAGCATCTTCGTCGCCAACGGGCCCAACTACAGCGGCCTGGGGGAGGGTGGGGAGGGCTTCACCTCGTTCTCAATCGCTACTCCGACCGGGGAAGGCCTCACCCGTCCCCGCCATTTCTCCCGGGTGCGGCGGATCAGCGTCGTCGGGGCATTGCGCATTGTCTGATCCGGCCATCGCCCTGCTCGAGTTCGACTCGATCAGCGCCGGGATCGTCGCCGGGGACGCAATGGTGAAGGCGTCGCCCATCGGTTCGATCTACGCCGGGACGGTCCACCCCGGCAACTATCTCGTCCTGGTGAGCGGAGACACGGCAAGCGTCGAGGTGGCGCTGGCAACCGGAAGCGATGCCGGCGGTGACCGTCTCGTCGACTCGGTGTTCCTGCCCGATATCCACCCCGATGTGACTGCCGCGATCGTCGGGGGATCCAGGACAGCGTCGTTGTCCGAGGAAGCCCTCGGAATCGTGGAGACGGCGACCGTGGCCGCGGTCATCGATGCTGCCGATGCCGGTGTCAAGAGCGCCGACGTCACTGTCTCTTCGGTCCGGCTGGCCGACGGTCTCGGTGGGAAGGGCTACGTTCTCTTCTCCGGTGCCGTTGCCGAGGTCGAGGCCGCTGTCGAAGCCGCCGTGACTCGCACCGAGCCGCATCGGACATTGATCCGGTCTGACCTCATCGCGCAACTCCACGACGAGATGGCCGAGAACCTGTGCGCGGAGCTCCGGTTCATGAGACGTGTCGAGACGAAGGGTTGATGTGCAGCTGGCGCGAGTTGTCGGAAGGGTCGTGGCTACCGAGAGAGCCGATGGCCTCGACGGTGTCCGATTTCTGCTGATCCAACCCTTGGACAAGAACCAGGAGCCCAAGGGAAGCACCGTGGTCGCCGCCGATGCGGTGCACATGGCGGGGGAAGGGGAGTTGGTCTACTTCGTGAGCTCTCGAGAGGCAGCCGAGGCCCTGCCTGTCCGCTTCGTGCCTGTCGATCATGCGATCACCGGCATCGTCGATGAGGTTCACATGGGGGTCGACACATGAAGGTGGGCAAGGTCATCGGGACCGTCGTGTCGACGATCAACATCCCCCTTCTCGAGGACCATCGGCTCCTCTTGTGCGACATCGAGGACATCGAGGGCGACCCCGACGGCTACACGATCTGCATCGACGTCGTCGATGCCGGTGTCGGGGAGACCGTGTTGATCCTCGACGAGGGGAACTCAGCACGTCAGATCCTCGGGCTCGACACCGGCGCCATCCGTGCCGTGATCGTCGGGGTGGTCGACGAGCTGGCCATCGACGGTGAGCTGCGCGAGGTTGGGTGAGGGCGAGGGGCGGGTTCTGGAGCGTCGCTCGACGCCCGGCTCGCTCATGACACAGCTCCCGGAATCCCCGAGCCCGTCAGTTTGCTGTGACCGGCTCGGGTCGACTCGCGATCAGGCAGCGTTGGTGAGGGTGCGTCGGAGAGCTGTGCTGATGTGTGTGCTGTATTGCCTGGCGCTCCATCCCCGCTGTTCGGTGAGGGCGTCCCAGACTTGGTACAACGAACATACGAACCGCCCCGACAGATTCGACCCGAGAAAGGGCGATTCAGGGAAGAATCTGAGAAGTCACTCTTTGGGAGGTGTGTCCCAGTCCTGGATGTCTTCACCCGCTTCCCGAGCGAGGATGTCGAGTGCGGCAACCGCGCCGGCGCCGGCGGAGATGATGGCCTGGCTTCGGGTGGGCCGCACGGAGCGTCCCACCACGTAGACCTTCTCGACCGACGAGCGCATGTCCCTGTCGACGATTACGGCTCCGGACTCGTCCTCCTCGACGCCGAGGGATCGTGCCAGATCGGGGCCCTTGCCCTCGGTGAGGACGAGATAGTCGGATTGGTACGACCCGGACTGCGACTCGACCTCGAAGATCCCGTTGATCGCCACCGAAGTGACCTCCTCGTCCCGAATCTCCCCACCGAATCGAGAGACCTGCTGTTTGGCGACCCCCTGGAGCTCGGACCCGGCGATCTCGGGAATTCCCAGGTAGTTGTAGAGGTAGGCATAGTTCATAGCGGTCTTGTCCTGTCCGAAAACCTTCACGTCGTGGCCATTCTTCGCCAGGAACAGAGCGGCCGACAGCCCTCCCGGGCCATCGCCGACGACGATCACACTTGCCATAGGTCCTCCATGTCAGGTCCGCTGTTGCCAACACTGCTTCGGGTGGCGGTAATCCGGGACGACCGACGAAGATGACGACGTGGAGACGACGACCCTTCCGATCGAGGGTGCGCTCGACCTGCGACGCACGCTTCGCCCGTTGCACGGCCGTTTCGCAGAAGACGGCTGGTGGCTGGCCGCCCGCACACCGGAAGGGCCTGGCACTCTGAGGCTGCGTCGCACCCATCAAGATCTGATCGGAGCAGCCTGGGGCGAAGGCGCCGGGTGGTTGCTCGCCCGAATGGGAAGGATCGGGGGTCTCGACGACGATCCCTCGACCTTCGAGACCGACGACCCGATCGTATCCGCGATTCACCGATCCCACCCCGGTCTGCGCTTCGGCCGGACCGACCTCGTCTTCGACTCTCTCGTCACGACGATCTGCGCACAGAAGGTGACCGGAACTGAGGCGAAGCGGGCGATGTCCGGGCTCTATCGGCGATTCTCCGACCCGGCTCCCGGCCCGCACCCAACGCTGAGGCTGCCCCCCGATCCGGCACGTATGGCCGACTCGCCCTACCACGAGTTCCACCGGTTGCACTTGGAGAAACGGAGGGCCGATGTGCTGCGACGGGTCAGCCGAGCCGCAGCAGATATCAACCGTCTGGCCGAAGCGTCATCGGGGGACGCCGCCGACTACCTGCAGGGCCTCCAGGGTGTCTCGATGTGGACGACCGCCTCGACGCTTGCCGTCTCTCACGGCGACCCTGATCAGGTCGCCGTCGGCGATTTCCATATCAAGCACATCGTCGTCCATCACATGACGGGTCGCGATCGAGGCACGGACGAGGAGATGCTGGAGCTGCTGGAGCCCTTTCGCCCTCACCGAGGAAGGGTGATTCGTCTCCTTCACACACTCGGGCACGAGCCCAGCTTCGGGCCCCGGATGACGCCAAAGAACATCACGCGGATGTGACCGGCTCCTCCTGGGTCTGGTTGCCCTTGCCGACAGTGAACAGCGTCGGGATGAGCACCAGGACGATCGGGACGAGCATGAAGGTGAGATTCGTCGGAAGCACCACGGCGAGCAGCATCATGGCCCACCCGCCCCAGCGGAACGGTCGGGTGTGAAAGCGCCCGGGGCCATCGAGACTGAGCAGATACATGGCGCTACCGGCGGTCCCGACCAGACCGGACGCGATGATCCAGACGTACACCCAGGGCTCCCATGCCCCGGGCTGGGTGACGTTGACCACCAACAACCAGGCGCTCAGAATCCCCACCGACACAGCCACGAATCGAGCGAACACCCGACCCATCCAGCGCAAGAGCTCCATGTGGTCGAGGTTACCGACCCAGCCAGGTCACGATGAGATTGCCCACTAGATCAGGGTCGTGCATCTCCTGGTGCCGGGCGCCCTCGACCAATTCGAGGAGAGCAGTTGAGCCGGACTTCTCCAGAGCGTCGAAGAAGTCGAAGGCGAATCGGTCCTCGACCAGCCCGTCGAACTCGCCATACATGATGAGTGAGTCGAGATCGGTGTTGGCGTCGGTCAGGGTCTGCGGGTTTCCCGCTGCCCACAAGTCCGGGGCAGCGTCCGGTCCTGCCCCGAAGAAGACCTGCATTGCGAGGCCCAGGCGGCTCGCGTCGTACGGGCCGGCCAAGCCGATGAAGCGGTCCGGGACCCCGGTTCCGGGAGCCGGGCAATCCTCGGCGTATTCGTCGCCGGTGAGGGCGACGAGGGCTCCGAGGTGGGCTCCGGCCGAATGCCCGATGATGGCGACCGTCCCGTCCGACTCGGGATGAGTCGCCGCCACCCGGACTGCACAGGCAACGTCGTCCACGGCTCGGGGGTAGCCCGGAACCCCGAGGGAGGACAGGGCGTAGCGCGTGTTGACCGTCAGGAACCCGTTGTCGTTGAGATGGCGCGCCAGGGGACCCATGATCGACGGGTCGCCCGTCACCCACCCACCTCCGTGGACGAGGACGACAGCCGGGAACGGGCCATCGCCGGTCGGCACATCTATGTCGGCGTCGATCCCGATCGATGGGGAGCTGGTGCTGGGCGTCGACGATGTCGAAGACGTGGTGGTGATCGCGATAGTCGTTGTCGTTGAGCTCGGAGGGCCGAGGGCACCCGTCGACGTCGTGCCGACCGGTGCGGTCGTCGGCGGCTGTGCCGATGGGCCGCCCGCACAGGCGCCAATCGCCAGGGCCGTCAGGACAGCAAGGAGGCCGCGGCCGTGTCTACGTGCCATTCCACTCGTGCATCGCCCTCGCCGATCCGCCCCGCCGGCGTGGATCCGTCGAATGAGTCGCGGAGAGCCTCGGCTTTGTGCTCTCCGGCGGTGATCACCATGAGCTGCTGTGCCAGCCAGAGCAGGCCGTAGGTGGCTGTCAGACGCGGCTCGCCGGTCTCGGGGATGTGATTCGCCACGTACCACCGGCTGTCCTCGTCGAGTGCGGCGCTTCCCGGGAACAGCGAGGCCGTGTGCCCGTCATCCCCCAGGCCCAGCAGGATGAGATCGGGCCGACGCCCCTCGTGCAGGGATCGCAATCGCGCCTCGTAGTGGGCTGCGGAGTCGGCCGGTTCCATGAACTCGCTCCACCTCGGGCGCTCGAAGCGGGCGGACACGTGCCCCATCAGCGCCTCTTCCACCATACGGCCGTTCGATCTCTCGTGGTCGTGAGGGACCCACCGCTCATCCGACATCCAGGCATCGACGCGATCCCAGCCCGTGGCGCGGCCGCGCAAGGCTTCGTAGGTGGTCACGGGGGTGCTTCCACCGGCGAGACCGAGCGAGAAGCGTCCGGCCGACCCCGTGAGCAGCTCGGCGATTCGCTGTGCGGCGCCGACCGCTACCTCCTCAGGAGTGTCGTAGACGACCAGATCCATCAATGGGACGGTAACCGCCGCTTTAAGGTGTCGGAATGAGCTCACGCCGCG
>DASUUP010000104.1:0-6716 GCA_036373995.1 Acidimicrobiia bacterium | reverse complement strand
CCGATCGCCATGGACGAGGGTTTGCGGTTCGCCATCCGAGAAGGCGGCAGAACCGTAGGCGCCGGACGAGTAGTCAAGATCACCAAGTAGGGCTCGAACCCGAACCCAACGAAACGAGTAAGCAATGCCGTCTGACAAGAGACCGCCGTTGACGCTCGCCTGCACCGAGTGCAAGCGTCGGAACTACGTGACAACCAAGAACAAGTCGAACACCCAGGATCGACTCGAGCTGAAGAAGTACTGCCGATTCTGTCGCACCCATACGGCGCACAGAGAGACGCGGTAGGCCGATCGATCGAGAGGGCTCTTCGGTGCTCTCTCGCTATGGAGCTCGCTGTCGTCGCTGTCCGGCACCGCAGGGTTGCTGGCTAGCGTGATCTTGATGGAGCTGACCGATTTCGAGGGTCGGACCTACGGACCGCTGCCCTGGCATGTCGCGATCGAATCCGTCAAGGACTTCGTCTCCCTGACCAGAGACGATCCTGACCGGTGGACCGACGCCGCACCTCCCGGATTTGCCGCCTCGGCGTTGTTTGCGGTCGCACCCGATCTCCTCGCCGACCTCTACGATCGTTCCGTCGTCCACGGCGAGCAGGCCTTCAACTGGGAGCAGCCAATTCGAGTTGGCTCCCTGCTCCAAGTCGGCGGTACCGTCACCAGGGTCAGGGAACGTGGCGGCGTCCACTTCATCACGTTCGAGACCGAAGCCACGGCGAGTGGGGATACGGTTCTCACCGGGCGCTCACTCTTCCTGGTTTCGGGCGAAGCCCTGGCCGCAGGTCAGGCCGATTTCGAACGAACAGAGCCGCCGCACTCGCATCGCGGCGAGCTCGCTGCCGGCCAGGTGGCTGCTTCTCGCGACGATCTCGTTCGATATGCGTCGGCTACCCGCGACTGGAATCCGGTCCATTGGGACCATGACGCCGCCGTGGCCGCCGGGTTTCCCGGAGTCGTGGTCCACGGTCTTCTCCAGGCCGGCTGGGCTTTGCGCGCAGCAGGGGCCGGCACCAGTGGCGATCACCCGTTTGCCAGTGCCAGGTTTCGATTCCGCAATCCGCTGCTCCCGGCCCGACCGGCGACCATCACGACCGAGGCGAAAAACGACACGATCGACGTGGTGCTCGCCGATGACGACGTCGAATATCTCACGGCCACGGTGATTGCCGATGAGTAACCAAAGCGGGTCGTCACCGGTCGAAAACCAGAGAGAACTAGATCTCATCAGCAGAGCCCAAAACGGCGACCGTGCCGCCTTCGCGGCGCTGGTGAGAGAACATCAAGACGAGGTCTACACGTTGGCCCGGAGACTGGTAGGAGATCCCCATTTGGCTGCAGATGTCGCCCAAGAGGCGCTCATCCGAGCATGGCGCGCTCTGCCCAAGTTCCGTGGTGACGCCAAGTTCTCCACGTGGATCTACCGGATCACCGTGAACACTTCCTGGACCCACAAGAAGCGAGCAGGCCGACATCAGGCCACGCCCATCGAGGAGCACACCCAGGTGGCGGCGCCGGTCGACGCCCGGCATCCCGAGGTCGCCGGTGAGATCCTCGAGCTTCGAGCTCGACTGCGTCACGCTGTCGACAGCCTTCCCGACGCTCAGCGAGAGGTCGTGGTCCTCAAGGACATCTACGGCTGGTCCCATGCCGAGATCGCAGACTCGATGGGCATCACGGTCACAGCCGCCAAGGTGCGCCTGCACCGCGCCCGCGCCCGCCTGGCTCGGGACCTCGAGGAGTCGGCATGAGCGTCGTGTGTGAGATGGCTGCTCCGTTCGTCGCCAACAGCGCGGTGGACGGAGGAGAAGTGATCCTGCCGTTCCGTTCCCACACTGCTGCCTGTCTCAAGTGTCAGGCCCGTCACGCCGTCATGTCCCGAACTGCTCGAGAGTTGGTCGCCATGCAAGATCAACGGATCGCAGCTCCCGCCGATCTGGAGTGGAGGGTCCTGTCCTCGCTCGAAGGGGACCTGGAGCTGGCCCGGACCTGGCGCACGCCCGTCGCTCTATCGGCCGCGGTCCTCTCCATGGCCGCCGCCATCGTCATCTGGCGACTGCGGCCCCGAACCTCCTGACCCCCTCGGCCCTTCCTGTCCCGGCCGGCATTACGATTCCGGGCATCGTGGCTGAATATGGACGTTATCGAGAGTACGCAGAGGCCATCTGGGAGATCGAGGAGCTCGACATCCCGGTGATCCAGGCCCGGATCGCCGACTGGCTCGGTGTGAGTCGCGCCAGCGTCAGCGAGATGGTCCACCGCATGAAGGAAGAGGGTCTCGTGACGATCGGTGACGAGATCAAGCTCACCGACGAGGGTCGTCATCTCGCCGCCGTGATCGTGCGCCGGCATCGTCTCGCCGAGCGGTTCCTGACCGACATCCTCGAGCTTCCATGGGACAAGGTCCATGCCGAGGCCGAGGTCTGGGAGACCACGATCTCGGACCAGGTGGAAGCAGCGATGTGGGCCGCCCTCGAGGACCCTCAGACATGTCCTCACGGCAACCCGATCCCAGGAGCCGGTTATCGGCCTCCGAAGATGAAGCCGATCAGCTCGATGGAGCCCGGTGAGACCCGGCCGCTGGAGCGGATCTCCGAAGAGCTCGAGCTCGACGACGAGATGCTCGGCTTCCTCTACAACTCCGGGTTTCACCCCAAGGCCGACATCGAGTTGGTCAGCCGGGACCCAAAAGGCGCCTTCACGGTCTCGGTGGGCGGCAAGAGGGTCGGTGTGGGGGAGTTCGCCGCTGACCGCCTTTTTGTCGCCGCCTGATGCGATCAGGTTCGAATCCGATCGAACGCAGGTCGGCGAGAAGGTCGGGATAGGTCGAACGGGCAAGCAGGATGGCGGCGTATAGACCGGCGGGACCGCCCTCCGGGGACGACGATCGGCTCATCGAGCCTCCTCCAACTCAGGGCGCCGGACTTCGCTGGGCGAAGTCTGCAATGCAGGGTTCGGGTGTTGCGGGTTGGACGGGACGCACTCACCCGGCTGGGTAGGCGATTGCTCCGGGGCCCTGGTACGACAGTGACACCTGGTCGCCCTGGGAGAAGGTAGGGGCCGCCAGCGACCGCACGATCACCTCGGTGCCGTCGACCTCGACCCTGTAAGAGCAGTCGTGCCCGTAGAACTCCACGCTCTTCACCTCGCCGACCGATCCGGGGGAGAGACTGATCTGCTCGGGACGAAGGAGAACGGTGCGGGGACCGAACGCTTCAACGGCGAGTGGAATCTCACCGAGAATGGTCCGCGCGGTCCCGCCTGATGCGTCGCCCAGCAGAAGGTTTGCTTCCCCGACGAACGCGGCGACCCAGGGGTCGATGGGAGTCGAGTACAGCTGGTCGGCGGAGGCCTGCTGATGGATCATCCCGTCACGCATCACGGCGACCTCATCTCCGAGGACGAACGCCTCACCCTGGTCGTGGGTGACGAACAACGTGGTCATCTCCAGCTCACGGAGCAGTGCGCGAGTGTCGGATCGCACCGTGGCGCGCAGGGCGGCGTCGAGGTTGGAGAAGGGCTCGTCGAGAAGGAGCGCGTCGGGACGGGGTGCTATGGCTCGGGCGATCGCCACGCGCTGTTGCTCGCCACCGGAGAGCGTCGATGGCATGCGCTTGCCGAAACCGGAGAGACCGACCATCTCCAGTGCCTCGGCTACGGCGCTCTCCCGGTCTGTGGTGTTCCTGGGAAGCCCATAGGCGACATTGGCTGCGACGTCGAGGTGAGGGAAGAGTGCCCAATCCTGGAAGACCATCCCGATTCGCCGTTTCTCGGGCGGGACGAATGTGGCACCGTTGGCGAGAGTTCGATCACCGAGGGTGACGGTCCCCCGTTCGGGTCGCTCCAAACCGGCGATGACGCGGAGAAGTGTGGTCTTGCCGCAGCCGCTGGGGCCGAGCAGGCTTACCGAGGTGCCTTTCTCGACGGTGAGGTCTACGCCCCGCAGCACGGGCTGACCTTCGAATTGCTTGGCGACGCCTCGAATCTCGAGACGCCGGGAGGTCCCGGGGTTCACCATGCCAATGGTATCAACAGGAGTCCCAGACCGTAAATGTACGGGTCGCCTGACAGCCGCCATCTCAAGTCCGCCCGGCCGTGGTGAGCCGGGTCTCCAGAGCGATCGCCGAACCGCGGGTGCGACGTTCTCTTCTCAGATAGAAAGCGATCGGGATGATCGCCGTTATCACGATGAGCAGCGCCGGGATCGCCGCAGCAGCCCAGCGAGACTCCGACGCCAGCTCCCAGACCCACACCGATGCCGTGGTGAACCCGAAAGGCCTGATGAGCAGGACGATGGGCAGCTCTTTCAACACGTCGATAGCCACCAATACCGCCCCTGCGGCAGCACCGGCTCCGGCCATGGGGAAGTAGATCTGCCTCATGACCCGTGATGGGGTGGCCCCCAGGGTGTGGGCAGCATCCACTGTCGATGGGGTCACCTTCTCCAGGCTGGCGTCTACCGATCCGTAGGCGAGAGCCATGAAGCGAACCACGTAGGCATAGACCAGACCGGTGATCGACACCAGGACCAAACCTGCCGGGTTCGCCCCGGCAACGCCACTGACCCAGCCGATCATCACGAGGACTCCGATCGCAACCACCGGTCCCGGAACGGCATAACCCACCGTCACCAGGTGGGCTGCTCGACGTACGAAAGACCTTCCGCTGAACCGGGCGCCTCCGGCTGCGAGAAGGGCGAAGAAGACGGCTCCGACCGCCGCTGCGACTGCCAGGCCGAGACTGTTGGACAGATACTCGATACCCCGGCTCATGTCGGTGACGACTGCCGGCGACGTGAACAGCCAGTACAGGAGCTGGGCAATCGGCACCACGATGGCCGCTGCCAGCACGAGAGTGCAGAGCGACATCGCAAAACCCTTCCTCCAACCCTGGAGGGAGACCCTCTCGATGTCGCGCGGTGCGCCCCGCTGGTGGAAGCGGGCCGGACCGCGCAGGAGGCGTTCCACGCCGATCACGACCAGCGCGATGAAGAGCACGAGAGCGGCGAGCTCCACTGCCGTCTCCCGATCGAACATCCCCCTCCACACTTGATAGATCCCGACTGACACCGTCTGAACGTTGAAATACTGCACGGTGGCGAAGTCGGTGAGAGTCTCCATCATCACGAGGGCTGCACCTGCAGCCAACGAGGGTCGGGCCATCGGCAGAACCACACGGAGCAACGCCGCCCGTCGGCTGTCCCCCAACATCCGCGCGGCTTCGTAGGTGGCCGGAGTCTGCTCCCGCATCGCCGATCGAGCGAGGATGTACACGTAGGGGTAGAGCGACAACGACATGACGACGACGACGCCTCCAACCGAGGTGACATCGGGGAACCACACGTCCGGCCCGAACACCGTTCGCAAAGCTGACTGGACCGGGCCGGCGAAGTCGAACAACGCCAGGAAGACGAATCCCAGGATGTACGCCGGCATGGCCAGAGGGAGCATCAGGGCCCAGGTGAACATGCGGCGTCCCGGGAAGTCATACGCCGTGGTCAACCAGGCGAGTGCGGTGCCGAGGAGGATCGTGCCCCCTCCGACCAACACGAGCAACGCGGCTGTGGTCCACAGCATGTCGGGCAATGGGCCTCTCCAGAGCTGTCGCCACACATCACCTGATGGCGAGAAGGCACTCGTGCCAACGATGACAATTGGGGCCACGGTCAGCGCTACGACGCCAAGGGTGATACCTGTCCAGAGAGGACGGCGCCCGCGGGTGAGCGTCTGATCAGTCGTAGCCGGCCTCGTTCATCAGCCGGATGGCATCGGCGTTGAGAGATGCGAACTCGGCGGCGTTCAGCGGGTCTTCGATGAACTCACCCCAGTCGCGGACGAGTGGAGGGGGAGAGACGTTCGGGTTGACCGGGTACTCGTGGTTGCCGTAGACGAAGGCTTCCTGGCCATCGGTGGCCAGCCACTCGATGAGGTCTGTTGCGAGATCGGGGTTATCAGCGTCCACCGTGACGCCTGCCCCGCTGATGTTGACGTGAACGCCGCGCCCGTCCTGATTGGCCCAGAAGGGCAGGACCGGGAAGTCAGGGTCGTCTTCCAGTAGCCGGGCCAGGTAGTAGTGGTTGGTGATCCCCACGTCGCACCCGCCGGCGGCGATGGTCTCCAGGATCAGGGTGTCGTTGGAAAGGATCTCGGTGTCGTTGGCCACCCAACCGTCGACGATCTCTTTGGCTCCGTCGTAGCCGTGGTGACGGATGAGGCTGGCGACGAGAGACTGGGTGTACACGTTGGTGGAGTTGCGCATACAAAGCCGTCCCTGCCACTTGGAGTCGGCCAGGTCCTCATAGGTGGACAGCTCTGACGGATCCACTTTGTCCGGGTGGTACATGATCGTCCGCACCCGTTTCGAAAGACCTACCCAGAGCTGTTCGGGATGCACGATGTTGTCGGGAAGATCCGCCACGACGTCTGAGTCCATCGGCTGGAGTAGGTCTTCGTCGGCTGCGAGTTGGAGGTTGGCGGCGTCGACCGTCATGAACACGTCGGCGAGGGTGTCCTCGCCCTCGGTGCGAAGACGTTCCCGCAATTCGGCATCGCCTCCGAAGAGGAAATCGACGTCGACCCCGGTCTCGGCGGTGTACTCCTGGAACGCCTCCTCGAGGTCGTAGTGCCGGCCCGAGTAGACCCGCACCGCCTGATCACCATCGATGGCGTCGATGACGCCGCACCCGGCGACCACGAGCGGCAATACGAGGATGCCAATGAGCC
>DASUUP010000103.1:0-5791 GCA_036373995.1 Acidimicrobiia bacterium | reverse complement strand
GCTGGGGGGCGATGGCCGAGCCCAGGATCATCTGTCGGAGGCCCGTGGACACGACGTAGTGCTCCAGCCTGATCTGGTGCTCGGCGAACCGTGGCTGAGACTCCACGGTCTTGCGGGACAGCTCGAGGAAGTCGGGCATGCCCGTGTAGAACTCGATCTCGGTGCCGAGCTCCCGCAAGAGGTCGTTTCCGAGACCGGGCATCCGACCCTCCCTGACGTAGGTGAGGATGTGGTTCAGGTAGAGGTGCTCACGCTGAATCAGCGTCGACCCGTGTGACCTGTAGAACCGTTCCAGCCCGTCGACCTCGGCCCAAAAGGCCGCTTCGTCCATCTCGAAATGGCGGAAGAGCGGACCCTGCATGTTGCCGGGGATCAGGGTCTTGTCGAAGTCCCAGATCATGGCGATGACGTTTTGGGGGAACAGCTGGCGGTTCATGCCATGACGAAGGCTATTCGGTTATCCACAGGCTTCAACCATCCCGGGCCCAGGTGTCACCCCGCCATGAAGCTGAGTCTCACTCTGCGTGATGGGTTGTCGACATTGGTGTCGATCAAAACGATCGACTGCCAGGCGCCCAAGGCAGGGCGCCCTTCGATGACCGGGATCGTGATCGATGGGCTGATGAACGCCGGAAGCACGTGATCGCGGCCGTGGCCGGGTGTCCCGTGCTCATGACGCCAACGGGAGGGGTCCGCCGGGAGCAGGTCATCGACTGCAGACATCACATCGGTCTCGCTTCCCGCACCCGTCTCGAAGATGGCGACGGCGGCGGTTGCGTGCGGAAGGAACACAGACAACAGACCGTCTCCCTTGTCCCGGCAGAAATCTGTCACCCGGGACGTGATGTCGACCGTGGTCTTCTCGTTGCCGGTTTCGATTCGGATCTCTTTCGATTCCATGAAACCAGTCTCACACAACGAGGGTCTATCTCATGTGCCCACCGAGCTGACACCCGAAGACGTGAACGAGATGCTCGCCAGGGAGTTTCCGTCTGCGTACGAGCACGGGCACAGATGCGTCGAGCTCGGAGGCGGCCTCGCCGTCTCCAGGTGGTCGTTCGATGAGTCGAAATTGCGCCCGGGCGCCTACGTTCCCGGGCCCACGCTATTCGGTCTGGCGGACACGGCTCTGTGGTTTGCCACTTTCACCGTGATCGGGATGGAGCCGATGGCGGTGACGGTCGAGATGTCGATCCGATTCCTCCGCCCCGCTCAGAATGGCGACGTTCTCGCCCGCGCCACCATCAACTCTGTGAGCAGACGCCGCGTCGTCGGCACCATCGAGATGTGGGTGGATGGTGATCCTGATCGACTGGTGGCCGTGGCCCAAGGCAGCTACTCGCGACCGATGCGGTGATTCGCGGGCTCAGACGGGGTCGAACTTGATGAAGCCTCCGGCTGCCCATGAGGGCGCGGGTGCGTCGTACAGCTCGGTGGCGTCCGAGGCTCCGATGTCGATCAGCTCACCCTGGAGGGGCCCTCGCAAGAAGCTGTAGAGCTGGGCGGCATCGCGATCGTCGCTCTTGACAACGACGCAGTGATGGTCGTACCCGGCGTGGTCCTGGGCTGCGAGCAGATCGATCCCGGTCTGCATGCTGCGACGGGCCGCGGCCAGACCGTCAGGCTCCATGTGCAGTGCCTCGTCTTTCGGGGTTCCGTAAGCGATGCCGTGGTGGAACTGGTCGCCCGTCGACACTATGACGGCGCCCCCGGCGATGGTCGCGGTCTCATCGAGGTTGGGGAGGTTCTCGGGGTGCCCGCCGGCGAGAAACGGGTAGCGCTCAACGAGTCGTCGGCCTTTGACGCCCCGTCGTTGGGTCTCAGCTTCCCAGAAATGGCGAAGGGCTCGCATGGAGTGATCGCCCTCCCACTCATCGCGGAACCCGAGCCCAGGCCCCTGTATGCCCCAGGTGGCGTGGTTGGACGGCGCACCGCCTCCCGATGACACATTCCGTCTCGCCAGCTCCATCTCCTCGGTGAAGGCGTGGAGGACACCGATCGCGAGGAGGGTGTCGGCTCCCGTGTCCAGGGCGGCATTGACCGCAGCGGCGACGTGAACGCCACAGTCTCCGACATTGACGTGGGCGAACGTGACGACACCACCGTTGGCCAGGGTCGGACTGAGGTCCCACTGTCTCGCTTCGTCGAGCATCGCGTATGTCCGATCGCCGAGCTCTTCGAGCTCGCGGGCGTACAGCTGGTTGATCGAAGTGCGGAGATCGGTTCGGTCCAGGTCGGTCATGGCCGCACCTTACGGCGGCGGAATCTCACTCGGACTGAGCCACCGCTTCGGTCCGAGGTCGCTCATGGTGGAGCAACTCCACACGACCGGCGAGGTCGTCGAGACGCTGTGCAAGCGACCAGAGGACGAGACCCACGAGAATCCCGACGACGCCGGCGCCCACGATGAGCGCCCGAATCATCCAGATGCTGGTGTCGATCGAGTCAGTGGTCTCCACGATGGTCGTCTCGGCGTCGCTGATCGTGGTCTCGTATGTCTCGGTCAACGAGGTGAATCCGGCCAGAGCCTCCCTCAGGTCGTCGAGGGAGGTCGACAGGCTGTCGGTGTCCGCTGAAAGCTGCTCGGCCGAAGGGATGAGGAGACGGAGCGTCTCGCTCTGGATCCTTATCTCGTCGGGCAATGAGGAGAGTGCGGTGTTGACTCGAGAGAGGGACTCGCCGAATGGCTCCTCCGGGTCGTAGTCGACACCCACGAACGAGAGGGCCCGCAGAGTGCCATCGACGGCATTGGCCGTCTGAATGGCGGCCGGCATCGACATCTGGATCGAGTCGAGAGTCGCCGGCAGTTCCTCATCCAGGAAGTCGGCGACGCCTTCGATAGCCGTCACCGCCCCATCCAATGTTGATGAGGCCGAGGACACACTCGCCGAGGTCGAATCGAGGCTCGCCGAGGTGCCGTCCGCGACTTCATCGATGGTCTCGATGGTCTGGCCGATTGCGTCGAGCGCCGAGTTCGACACCATGGTCGAGGCCCGAACATCGCGGCTCAAAGACTGCATCATGATCAGCCCGATCGCCACGCCGATCACACTCAATATCACGATGACTATCGAGAGAGGGCGGATCGGTGGACCCCGGAACGAGCGCGGTTCAGCAGAGTCGTTGGCCATGTGCATCGTGAATACCCGCACCTGGCAGACGACAAACCGGGTGGAGTTTCAGACTCCCCGACCCGGGTAATAGGAGAGCTCATGCACACACCCCCTGTGAGCCGGACTGTCGCCGCGTCCGGACTGACTAAAGACTATGGCGGTGGTGCGGGTGTGTTCGATCTCGACCTGGAGATCGAACGCGGCAGCATTGTGGGATTCATCGGCCCCAGTGGGTCGGGAAAGACCACGACGATCCGGATGATGACCGGAGTGATCGCCCCGGACAGGGGCGAGCTCATGGTCCTCGGCGAGCGTCCGATGTCGTTCACCCGCGACACCCGCGCCCGTATCGGATACATGCCCCAGCACGCCATCTTGTACCCGGACCTGACGCTGCTCGAGAACCTGAACTTCGCTGCCTCTCTGTACGGAGTGCCGTACAAGCGAAAGGAGCGAATAGCCGAGCTCGTCGAGTTCGTGCAACTGGAGGGCCGGATGGACCGCCTGCCGCGGGAGGCGTCCGGCGGCGAGAAGCGCAGGATCATGCTCGCCAGCACCTTCTTCCACCGACCGGAGCTGGTCTTCCTCGACGAGCCCACGGCCGGTATCGACCCGGTGCTTCGTCGGCGCTTCTGGGACAGGTTCCGTGAGTTGGCTTCCGACGGTCGAAGCCTTCTCGTCACCACTCAGTACGTGGGCGAAGCCGCGTATTGCGACTACGTGGCCGTTCTGGCGAACGGGGAGATCGTCGTCGTCGACACGCCGGAAGGACTCCGCCACGCCGCTTACGGTGGAGAGCAGATCGAGGTGACCTTCAACTCACCTCCGTCTAGCCGACACGTCTCGGAGTTGGGTCGACTGGTCGGGTTGGAGGACGTCGAGCCGGAGTGGGTCGACTCCCGAACGGCTCGCATCGTCGTGGACAAGCCCGGAGAAGCGATCCAGGCAGTCACGAGGTGGGCTGAGGAGAACCAGGTCGAGCTGGAGAAGTCCGAGGCATTTCAACCCGAGTACGACGACGTCTTCGTGCAGCTGATCGCCAAGTACGAGGGACGTGAGGACGCCGATGTCGATTGAGCAGGGCCTTCGAGCGAGGCTGATCCGCACCCTCGGCTTCCTCAAAAAAGAGCTCTTCAGCGTCTTTCGCCAGCCGCGATTGATCCTGACTCTCGTCATCGGCCCATTCCTGATCCTGCTCATCTTCGGACTGGGCTATCGCACCGTGCCCCCACCGTTCGAAACCGAGTTGGTCCTCAACGAGGAGGCCCGACTCGCCGACGAGACCGACCTCAACGAGGCGTTCGGCAATTCGATCACGTTCGAAGGAACGACAACGGACCTCGAGGGTGCCCGCGAGAGGCTGAGGAATGGTGAGATCGATCTCCTGATAGTCGCGCCCGACGACCCCCTCGGCTCGCTGCAGTCGGGTGAGAAGGCCGACTTCCAGGTGATTCACGGTGAGGTCGACCCGGTGGTTCGGTCCAGCATCGAGCTGCTGGCGCGTCTATCCGTGGACGAGATCAACCGCCGGGTCCTTTCCGGTGTTGTGACTTCGGCCCAGGACGAATCGGAGGACGTCGACGAGCCCCTGACGGCACTGGAGGAGACGACCTCTGCGTTGGTGGCCGCCTTGGAGGAGGGCAATCGGTCGGAGGCCGATCGGGAGATCGAACAGCTGCGGACCGAGCTCTCAGCAGCCGAGAGACGGACCGCCAACGCCGACAGTCTCTATCGGAGCGTCGGCGAGTCGCTCGGATTCGACGAAGAGCAAGTCTTCGCCTCGATCGATGAGAATCTTGATGCGGCCGGCTCAGCCGATCAGGAAGCGGCCCTCCAGGCAGCACGAGCGCTCGAGGAGTCGGTAAGTCGGCTGGAATCGAGCGTGACCCGTGCCCAGGAGCTCGACGCCAACCTGCTGGTCAGCCCGTTCGGTGCCGACGTGGTGCAGGTCAACGACGTCACCATGGAGCCCGGGATCTACTACTCACCGGGCACGATTGCCTTGCTGGTGCAGCATCTGGCTTTGACTTTCGCTGCTCTGTCCCTGGTGCGTGACCGCGAGCTCGGACTCACCGAGGTGTTCAGGGTCTCGCCGTTGGCTTCGGGGGAGGCATTGGCGGGGAAGTACCTCGGGTTTGGCTCGATCGGCGTGCTGGTTGCCACTGCCTTGACCGGTGCGCTGCTCGCGTTTGGTGTCACCGTGCGCGGATCCTGGTTGCTGTATGTCGGGGTTCTGGTCCTCGTGATCATCGCTTCTCTGGGCCTCGGCTTCGTCATCTCCGGTGTCTCCAAGACGGACAGTCAGGCAGTCCAGTACTCGATGATGATCCTGCTGATCTCGATCTTCTTCACCGGATTCGTCCTGCCCCTGGACCAGCTGGCCGCCCCGGTGCGGGTCGTCAGCTACCTGATCCCGGCAACATATGGCATCCAGGCTCTTCAGGACCTCGTGTTTCGGGGTGTCGCCGTGGACCCGATGATCATCGGCGGGCTCGCCGTCTATGCCTTGGCCCTGATGGCCGGTGCCTGGTTCGTGGTGAGACGGGACGTGGTGTCGGTGAGAAGGTGAAAGCAACCTGGCCAACGTGGAAGGGGAGCCTCGATCGAGGCTCCCCTTCCTCGTTGTCCTTGTTGACCAGCTACCTGGACGTCAGCTCATGAGCTGTTCGAAGCTGCTG
>DASUUP010000102.1:0-7099 GCA_036373995.1 Acidimicrobiia bacterium | reverse complement strand
AGACACGTTCCGGTTCAGGACTCGGTGGCGATTGTCTGCTCGTCTGCCTCGGCGTCTCCCTCGGCGACCGCCTGCTTGCCCATGAGCCGTGCTTTCCAAGCTTTGAAGGCGACGAGAATCCCCGCCGCACCGCCGAGTATGGCCTGCAAGATCAGGCTCCCTGACCCGGCATCCAGGTATCCGAAGATCATTTGATTGCTTTCCTTCCCAGGGGTGAGCGGGTGACCGCTACGGGCACCATATTCGTACAACGCGCGCTACATGCCAACCCTCAACGTCGGTAGAAGACGTGTCCGTCGCGGGCTTCGTGATCGATGCGCCCGTCCAGACGGAGATGCTCGAGATGGGAGATCGTCTCCAGAAATGCGAGACGGGCGTCGGTAGGGCTCAGATTCGGTCGGAACGATTTGGTCACCACCGTCCAGGCGGTCGTGTCGGCCTCGGCCACCAACTCGGCCATGTCCCGCAGCCTGCGTTCGTGGTGGAGAAGTATCTGTCGCGCCCGCTCGTCACCTCGTTCGATGAGAGTTCCATGGGCCGGGTAGGTCAGGCCGATTCCCATAGACAGCAGCTTGTCCAGGGACTGCATGTAATCCCCGAGCGGATCGCCGACATCCTCGTCGTACATGATGACAGGGGAGATACGGGGGAGGACATGGTCGCCCGAGAAGAAGATGTCGGTCCTGGAGTCACGGAGACAGATGTGGGCTTGCTCGTGGCCGGGCGTGTGAACGACCGACAAACTTCTCCCCCCTCCCAGGTCGATAGTGTCGCCTTCCTCGACAACATGGTCCGGGGGGTCGATGAGGGGCATCCACTCGGCGCGTTCGGCGGATGTGGCAGCTCGAGTGATGGCGTCGGGCAGCCCGTGGAGCGTGGCGAGCCTGGCCAGTCTTCGAGCGTAACCGGCTGTGTCGTTGTAACGGTCTACGAGACGGGAGGCCCGCTCGTGCATCACGAATCGGCACCCCAGCTCTCGTACCAGCCGCGCCGACATCCCCACATGATCGGGATGGAGATGGGAGACGACCAGCGTATGGACAGCTGCCTCGTCTAGCCCGAGTGAGGCGAAACCGTCCGACAATGCCGCCCGGCCTGGCTCCCAGTCGGTCCCACAGTCGATGAGCAGTAGACCCTCGCCTGATTCGATCGCATAGGTATTGACCCAGGGCGGTGACTTGAAAGGTAGTGGTGCAGGGATGAGATGGATGCCATCCCCGAGCGAGCGCGGTGGTGGGACCGTCACCCGGTTACCGGCTGGGTCTGGCGCCGGTTGCACCACCAGTAGAGGATGTATGAAAAGGCGAGAATCACTCCGAGCACCAACAGAGACCATATGGCCACTGCGCCATAGCCGCCCTTCGCCGGGTCGAGGAACGGGTAGGGATACCAATCGGCGATGGAGCCCCGGACAAGCGAGTAGACCACGTAAGCGGCCGGAAAGATCCCCCAGATCGCCAGCGTCCTCGTCGGTAAGGTGACCTGGGGCCGGTCGTAGATCCAGTCGGCGGCGACGAGGATCGGACCCACCACGTGAGTGGACAGGTCGATCCACGGCTCTGGGACCCCGGCGTCCGCGAGTTGGGGATAGAGGACCGTTGCATAGAGCAGCCCGGTGACGCCCATGTACACCGTGACCGCGCCACGGAACCCGGCAAACTCGAGTGAGCTGTCACGATCGGGTCGCGCGGCCAGGAGGGTGAGCATCACCACGGCTGCCGTGTTGCTGAGCACCGTGAAGTAGCTGAAGAAGTTGACGACCGTGAGGCCGGCGTCGGTCGACCCGATGATGTACTGGGCTGCCAACGCCACAGCCAGCAGCGAGGCGAGGGCGAGGCGTAGGGGGCGGTGCGTGGTTTCACCCATCGGGGCGGGATGCTAAGCAAACTCAACCGGATCATGCCGCGTTGTCGGATGCGGTTTATTAGCCTCCACGCCGGCACTCATTGATGTGTCACACCTGGCTTGTGCGCTCCAACCCGCCGGAGACTGCATGAGGTGATCGGCTTCGGCCGGTGCCGGCGCTTGGTGCAAATGACTCGGCGGGATAGAAGACAAAAGGAGAGCAATGGCTACGAACATCTTCGTCGGGAACCTTCCCTTCTCGACCACGTCTGCTGATCTGGAGCAGCTGTTCTCAGAGCACGGTGAAGTAACGAGGGCCCAGGTGATCTCAGACCGTGACACCGGTCGCTCACGGGGATTTGGGTTCGTCGAGATGGACGACGACGCCCAGGCTCAAAGTGCGATCGAGGCTCTCGATGGCACTGATGTCGACGGGCGCCAGATCAGGGTCAACGTGGCGAGGGAGCGGTCCCGCTAGAGAGAACGAACGCCCTCGTCTCTATCGGCGTCGTCGGTGGGGACGGGGGCTTCTATGGAGATTGGCCTTGGGTTGTGTGGGTGTGGCCTTGTGGGCTGGTCCAGCCCGTGGTCGTTGAGGGTGTGGTCGGGGTCGCATTTGGGTCCGCCGTTGGTCGTGGAGGATTCATGTTTTGTATCAGGCATCTGAGGGCATAGCTGCAGAGAAAGAGCAGACAACAGTGGCTGACGAGAAGACCCAACGATCAGCCGACACCGAGAAGCCGAAGCTTCTCGCAGGAGGCAATCCTCAGATTCCGAAAGGCGACGGCGACGTCCCAGTTCAGGCCTATATCGAGGCCATGCCGGGCTGGAAGAGCGATATCGGGCGTGAGCTCGACGAGCTCATCGAGCGAAACGCGCCCAGCGTCCGCAAAGCAGTGAGGTGGAACTCGCCCTTCTACGGCACCGAGGACCAAGGCTGGTTCCTCAATTTCCATTGCTTCACCAACTACATCAAGGTGGCGTTCTTCCGCGGCACCGCGCTCGATCCTGTCCCCCCAGTCGAGTCCAAGGACGAAGACACCCGCTACGTCCACATCCACGAGGACGACGAGATCGACGAGGACCTCATGGCGAGTTGGGTCAGGCAAGCTGCGAACCTGCCAGGCTGGAAGGGCTTCAGCTAATCAGACTGCGATTGGCGTCGGCTCATCGCGCCAGTTGGGAGCCAGTTCCCTAGGTCGGTCTGTGGTTAGCCTGAAACGTACTCTTCCGGTTTGGAGCCTTTCTGCTGGCCGGCTATCTCGCGGGAGACGTCCGGCTTGCCAGCACTTTGATCCTGCAACTCGGCGAGCCGAGCCTTCAACCGGGCTTCTTCTTCGCCGAGATCGGTCTCTGCAGTTGGGTTGTCGGAAAGAGACTCCCGTTCCGCCTCCAGGTCGCGGAGCCGTCCGCGAATTCTGACGATCTCCAGAGATATGGCCTGCATGTCCATTTTCCGCACTCCTTGGGAAGCCGGCCCGCGCTGGGCCGCCAGTCGGACAGCCCTACCCACCCGCGTTGGTCACGAAACCCCGATATCAGGTGCTCGGAGCAAGGTGTCGGCGCCTGGCAGGCAATCCAGGGCATCGTCTTTGGTCCGACTGCTGCGATGGCACCATCCGGTCAGCGCGTTCGGCTGTGGTCCGACCCGCGGTCGCTACCCGTGCTCGACCGTGTCTTTGATCCCGAACGTGATGTCGAGTGTGACCGAGAACACCGTGGGAGCGCCCGAGTCGTCGACCTCGCCACCGACTTTGACGATCTCGAACTTGTGGATGTCGGAGATGGTGGTGGCGGCGCGGGCCAGCACCGTGCGCACCGCGTCTTCAATCGAGTCGCCTGCCTTGCCCGAAAGGCGGATCGTCTTCGTTATCGATGACATGCCGTGGTCAACTTAGCCACGAAGCAGCGATGGCGGAGGCCACGGCGGGCGCCCCCGCCCCCAGGATCAGGGTGTAGTGATTGACGCCCGGAAGGTACTCCATCGTGAGGTTGGGCATACTCCTTGCGGCTCTCTCCGCGGTCTCGAGGGGAATCATCCCGCCAGGTTGATCGGCGGTTCCACGCTCCGCGACGACGAGGTGAGCGGGCACCGTGATCTCCTCGCCGGCACGCTTCAGATCGGTATCGACCGTGATCTCCCGGGCGTTCACTTTGACCGCTTCGGGGTTGACCCGGACTCGATGGGTGCCGTCCGACCCAACCAACTCGTATGCGAGGGCGGGTCGCATCTCGTCGTCCCAGTGCTTCTCCAGGGCCGGATGCGCCTTCCAGTAGTCGACGAACGCGTCCTCGTCGGGGAAGTCGAGCTCCAACCTGGCCAGCGATGGCCCGACGACCGCCTCGATGATGTCGTCCGGCTCGGTGTCGGGAGGATCTGGAATCGGGAACCCGCCATCGATCAGGAGGACGCGACGGACCCGATCGGGATGCTCTTTGGCGAAGACCGCTGCGATCCAGCCTCCCATCGAGTATCCCGCCACGATGGCATCGTCGAGACCCAGGTGGTCGAGGACCCGGGCGACGTCTTCGGCGATCGTGACCAATCCATACGGCGATGGCGCGTCGTGGCTTCCGCCCCTGCCTCTGACGTCGATGGCAGCGACGCCGAGATCCGAGGGGAGGTGGTCGATGACCCTGGTCCACCAACGGGACGTCCCGCTGAGACCATGGACGAGCACAGCAGTGGGGCGATCATCCCGGGCGGGCCGATGCCACACGTTGATCGAACCGCCATCGACCGGGATTCGCAGGTCTTTCATGACGGCAACCTACCCCGCCAACCAGGACGGCCGACCCTCGGGCCGGCCGTCCTGATGTCGTTTCTCTCCGGGTCAGGTGGCTGTTGAGCGCCCTCGTGACATGGCTCCGTAGATGAGGACGAGCACGGCGGCCACGCCCACCTGAATCAGGAGCCTTATCCAGTCGATGCCGGATGTCTCGTCTCCACCGAATGCCTCATAGAGGAGCCCGCCGGCGATCGCACCCACGGCACCGATCAAAATCGTCATGCCGATAGAGATGCTTTGCCTGCCAGGCAAAACGAGGCGGGCAAGCGGTCCGATGATGATGCCGGCCACCAAACCCCATACGATCGTCCATACAAATTCCATTGGTCCTCCTTCGACCCGTCTGATCAAGCTACCAACTGTTCGACACCCGATGTTCAAATCGAGTTACAAATCGACGATGCGATCTCTGACCAGGGTCTTCACCGGCTTCATGTCGGCGTCGAGGAGAACCAGGTCGCCACATCCTCCGACCCGGAGATGACCCCGGTCCTCGAGCCCGAGCACACGTGCCGGGTTGGCGGTGGCGCCGAGCAGCGCTTCGGCGACAGTGGCCCCCGTGGTCGCCGATAGGTACGCAACCGCTTCCGGCAGAGTCGCAATGCTCCCGGCGAGTCGACCGTCGCTGGTTCGCGGGCCATCATCGCCGACCGTGATCGGACCATCCCCGAGCGGGTACGTGCCCGGTCCCAGCCCGAGTGCCGCCATGGCGTCGGAGACGAGGATGGTGCGGTCGGGACCGAGGAGGCGCCACGCCAGCTGAAGGGCTCCGTCGGCGATGTGGAGCCGGTCGACGATCATGATGGCGGGTCGGTTGGAGAGCAGCGCGGCTCCCACCACCCCCGGCTCGCGATGGTTGAAGGGGCTCATCTGGTTGAAGAGGTGAGTGCACAGCGATGCCGAGTCGGCGAGGGCATCACGAGCCATCCCATATGAGGCGTTGCTGTGGCCGACCGACACGACCACGCCTGCCCCGGCGAGTATTCGAGCCACGTCGTGGGCACCGGGCCGTTCTGGAGCCATGGTGACGATCCGGACCATGCCCGATTCGGCCCAACGTCGTGCCACGTCGGGGTCGGGGTCGACGATGTGACCGGGATTGTGTGCGCCGTGCATCTCCGGGGAGATCCATGGGCCCTCGAAGTGCAGCCCGAGCACCTCCGCCCCGCTGTAATCCTCCGGGCGACGGTCGGCGACCACTTCGAGGGCAAGGTTGGTCACGTCGTCGGGCGAGGTGACGATCGTGGGAACGAACGCCGTCACGCCCAGCTCCGGTAGGCGTCGTCCCACCTCCCAGATGGTCGTCGGGTCCTGGGTGAAATCGTGACCGAAACCCCCGTTGATCTGGATGTCTATCAGGCCGGGGGAGACGATCAGCCCTGACGCGTCTATGACGTCGCCGTCGCCCGGCGCGTCGGCGATGACACCGTCGATGATGTGCAGGTCTCCTTTGATCAGCTCGCCGTCGATGGCGAGCCGGCCGTTTCGGACTGTGGTCACGGGATGGGTTTTTAGCACTTCGTGTCACTCGAACATATGTTCGATATAGTGTCGAATGTGTCTGGTTACGCCGAATTGCACTGTCACACCAACTTCTCCTTTCTCGATGGTGCCTCCCATCCGGAGGACCTGGTGCAACGGGCGGCGGATCTCGGGTACGAGGCGCTGGCGGTGACCGATCACGACGGCTTCTATGGGACCTCCCGGCTCTGGCAAGCCGCCAGGATGACCGGCCTCCCCGTCATCTACGGGGTGGAGATCGCCCTGGAGGTGAGGGCGGATGGCTCCCCAGATCCCATCTCTTCCGCGGAGGAGTGGGACGAGAAACGTTATGCACGGGTCAAGGGAAGCCAGGGGCGGCTCCGACGCGGCAGGTCGGTTCGCGCTCATGGGGTGAAGCCCACGAATCTGCCCGAGTCCGATCATCTCGTGCTCCTGTCCGGATCGCCCGACGGATACAGGACCCTTTCCCACATGGTGACGAAAGCGCAGATGAGAGGGGAGAAGGACCACCCCATCTACACCTGGGACGACCTCGCCGTCGCTGCCACCAACCGTGATGTCCATGTCCTCACCGGATGCCACCAGGGTGCCGTACCCAAGGCCGCGGCCAGAGGTGATCTGGGAGCCACGATCAGAGAAGTCTCCCGTCTCCGCGAGCTGTTCGGGCCCCGGCTCCATCTCGAGATGTGGCATCACCGCATGCCTGAGGACGACGGTAGAAACGATCTGATCTGGGAAGTGGGCCAGAAGCTGGGGCTCTCCACGCTCGCCACCAACCAGGTCCATTACCACGACCGCTCGGACGCATATTTGTCCGAGGTTCTCGCCGCCATAGGAGGGAGGAGGACCCTGGCCCAGGCCGACGGGTTCCGCCCCGCCTCGGATGAGCGGTATCTGAAGCACCCCAGGGAGATGGAGTGGCGGTTCGACCGCTACCCGGGAGCCGTGGCACGCAGTGCCGA
>DASUUP010000101.1:0-5741 GCA_036373995.1 Acidimicrobiia bacterium | reverse complement strand
CCAGCGGGTGAGTAGTCGCCCGGGTTCGACTCAGCGAAACGCGCCGCCGCCTCGTCGAGGACTTCTCTCAGAGAATCCTCTGCGGACGCCTCAAACTCAACCTTGAGTCTCTCTCGATACGGAGTTGGGCAATCCTCATCGACCGCCTCCGGGTTCGAATCCCAGGGACGGCCCACCAGGGCGGCAACGACAGTAAACGACTCGGACACTTCCGCTCTCCAACATACCGTGACCACTAAGCACCATTCAGGCGTTGAGATACTCCTGAATACTGGCGATCCGCCCTCGACCTGAAGCCTTATGTGAACGCGATGTGGACGCGGGTCAGGTCACGCGACGCTGGTCGGACCTGCGCCACGGCGAATCCCCAACCACCACATGGAGAATCAGGAGTGGGCGTTGACGGACTCGAACCGCCGACCCCTGCCTTGTAAGGGCAGTGCTCTAGCCAACTGAGCTAAACGCCCGACGGACACCAATTCTATGGCGGCGAATCGTCGCAACCCACATCCATGCCGTCGGCCATCTGTCGTGCAGGAAATTCCGTCTGAGGGGGTCGATGACCCAGTGGATCGCACCCGTCGATCTGTCATGCAGCGACGCCCCTCACGGGGCCTAGAGACCCACCAGCAGTCAGGTGGAGAAGCCAGGAGCGGGCCCAAAAGATGGGTCGCTCAGCCTATGGAGTTCGTTGTGGATAAGTGTCGATGGAGATGTTGACAAATCCCAGAGAGTGGCCGGTGGTCTACCTACGCTGGCCGCCGGCGGTAAGAGGGCATGAGCAAACGGTCAATCGAACGAGAAATCAGCGATGAGGCGATCCGTCAGTATCTCGACGGGATAGGAACCTACGACCTTCTGACGGCTGAAGACGAGGTCCGTCTCGCCAAGGCGATCGAGACCGGACGTAAGGCTGAGATTGCTCTGGAAAACGAGAAAGACTCCTCCAAGCGCCTCAAGCTCCACCAGATGGTTCGCGCCGGCGAAGAGGCCCGCCAGACCTTCATACGCTCCAACCTGAGGCTTGTGGTCTCGATCGCCAAGCGATACAGCCGTGCCCGACTTCCTTTCCTCGACCTGGTCCAGGAGGGGAACCTCGGTCTGATCCGGGCTGTCGAGAAGTTCGAGTACCGCAAGGGCTTCAAGTTCTCCACCTATGCCACCTGGTGGATTCGACAGGCCATCACTCGTGCCATCGCCGACAAGAGCCGAACGATCCGGGTGCCGGTCCACATGATCGACACGATCAATCAGATGCAGACGGCTGAGACCAACCTCACCAAGCGTCTCGGGCGCAAGCCCACCGACCAAGAGCTCGCCGAAGAGTCGGGGCTCACAGTCGAAAAGATCGTTGCTGCCCGCAAGGTCGCGCCCGAGCCGGTCTCGATCTTCGAGCCTGTCGGAGAAGACAACACCACCATCGGCGACTTCATCGAGGACACCGAAGCGGAAGCGCCCTTCGAGCTGATCGCCTCCAAATTGAACCTAGAACAGCTCAGCCACGTGCTGGAGCGACTGAACGAGCGCGAGCGCACCATCATCGAGATGCGTTACGGGCTGGGCGGAATCGACCCGGCAACCCTCGACGAGGTCGGACGTCACTTCAACGTCACCCGCGAGCGCATCCGTCAGATCGAGGCCAAGGCCCTGGCCAAGATGCGTCACCCGTCCACACCCGACGGGCTGCGAGAACTCGCCGTCGGGTAGCACCGGCGGGCTGCCAGAACTGGCGGTCGGCCAGACCCGAAGGTCAGGCCGACGCGACCAGTTCCAGCAACTCCCCCCGATCGGCTTCTAGTGGTAGGTGAGCGTCAGCGCGTCGGGGGCGACCACGGCCGCGGCGCCGGTGATAGGGCTGGCCATCCCAAAAGATGACACCACCCCAGACACCCCATTCGATGTCCTCCTCGAGAGCCAGCTCCAAGCAGCGGACTCTGACGGAGCACGAGGCGCAGATCGCCTGCGCCTGGGTCAGTTCTGATGGCTTCTCGGAGAAGAAGAGCTCGTGACTCCCCTCCTCCCTACATCGGCCGTCTTGTTCTAGTTCTTTCAGTCGTTGATTCATGTCGAAACCTCTCTCGGTTCTTGCGTGGTACGGCAAACAAAAAGCCGCCGGGTTCCGGCGGCCACATGAATGGATGTTGGGTCACGTCAAGTGACGAGTGGCCGCCTTCGCGTTGCGTTCGGCACGCCGCCGAGATCGGTGAGGGCGCACGTGCAGAATTCCGTGTGTGCGGAATCTGTTGCGGTTCTACGCATCTTGATCACGGCGCTCCTTTCTTCGACTCCGACATGATCGCCGACCGGATGTCCCCGCGTCAAGGGAATTAGCGACAAATCCCCGAAGATGAGCGGATTCGAGCCGGATACGGCGTGAGGAACCCCGGGTTCGCCGTCAAGAGGCTGCTCGGCTGAACTCGCAGGCTTTGTGGGGACGTAAGGTACGAGCCCATGTTCAGATTCATCTTCAAAGTCATGCGAGCGTTTGGAATCGCGGCGGTGGGCACGGCCCTGGCCGCCAAGCTGTTGCTCGAATCGAACGCAGAGCCGGGCACCGAGGAGATCGACTTGGTCTCGATCTTCGAGGGCCAGCACCTCATCTCTCGAGCTGACCCTTTCTACGGCGGCAAGATCCTGACCATGTTCGGCGGCGTCCTGGTCGACCTCAGGAACGTCACGCCCGCCCCGACCGGGATCTACCTCGATCTTGCTGTCGTGATGGGCGGGGTCAATCTGATCGTGCCGGAAGGCTGGCGGGTCAGGTTCGACGGCAACTCGGTGATGGGGGGTTTCTCGGACGTGACCAAGACCGGTCCAGACGATGACGTTCCGACCGTGACCCTCACGGGATTCGTCTTCATGGGCGGGGTGCAGGCCACCACCCAAAGCCCGGTCGAAGTCACAGTCTGATGACAACCCGAATCGAAGCCACCCGTCTCATCCCGGGACGGGGGGAAGTGGTCGACGACGGAGTCGTCGTCATGGATGGGACCACCATTGCGTTTGCCGGTCCTTCGGCCGACGCACCCGACACCCAGGACGCCGAGGTTGTCAAGACCGAGACCGTGATGCCGGGCATGTGGGAGTGTCACGGCCATTTCATCGGCATCTACACGGCCAACATCGACGAGGCCTTCATGACCCGGCCCCAGTTGGCGGCGATGCGGGTCACCGCCGACGCCAAGGTCGTGCTCGAAGCGGGATTCACCTCGGTGCGCGAGATGGGAGGTTTGGGCACGTTCCTTGGGCGCGCCATCGAGGAGGGTGTGGTCGTTGGACCCAATGTCTACGGCTCTGGGTCGATGCTGTCGATGACGGCGGGCCACGGCGACACCCACAGCCTCCCTCTCGATGTCGCCCGCCAGCTTCACAAGATCTGGGGGGAGGACAACATCGTCGACGGTCCAGACGAGTGCCGGGCCGGAGTGCGTCGAATGCTCCGACTCGGAGCCAAGGTCATCAAGGTCCACGCCTCGGGCGGTGTCTTGAGCGAGCTGGACGACCCCCATCTCCCCCAATTCTCCAAAGCAGAGTTGGAGGCAATCGTCGACGAGGCCACGCGAATGGAGCGTTTGGTCGGCGCTCACTGCCACGGGAAACGGGGCATCATGGCCGCCCTCGAGGCAGGAGTGAAGACGATCGAGCACGGCACCTTCCTCGACGAGGAGGCAGCCGAGGCGATGATCGAGACCGGAGCCGTCCTCGTCCCGACCAGATTCATAGTCGACCTGCTCATTCGCGAGGGTGAGGAGCAAGGGATGCCCGAGTACGCCAAGGAGAAGGCGAAGATGGCTGCAGCAGCACATTCAGACGCCATCTCTCTCGCCGTGGAGAAGGGGGTGAGGATCGCCCTCGGCACGGACATCTGGGCTACGAGGATCTGGGGTCGCAACGCCGAGGAGCTGCCTTTGATGATCGACTGCGGGATGACCCCTCTCCAGGCAATCGAGATGGCCACTGCAAACGGTCCGGCCACCGTCGGTCCGCAGGCACCGAATACCGGCCAGCTGAAGGAGGGCATGGACGCCGACGTGATCTGTGTGTCGGGTGATCCGTCCGCCGATGTGTCTGTACTCGCCGACCCCGACAACGTCACCCACGTCTTCAAGGGCGGAACGCGCCACAAGGGCTGAGTTTGGGTCGGGCGACCTAGATCATGAGGTCTGTCGCGCTAAGGGTGGCCGGATCGACGGTCGATTAACACGGCAGAGAGAAGTGGGTCGTCTTTTGCACGGTTCCGATGGTCACTTCCTGCAAGCGATTGCGAGACACAGGAGATGGTCATGTCGATGGAGCTGTACGAACGACGGGATGAGTTGGTCGCTGAGCGCACCGCGCTCATCAGGAGCATGCGCGGCGTCCGCACCCTCTTCGTGGCCTCCTTCGCCGAAGAGCTCGAGGAGCGCTGGGACTGGGCGGTCCGCGCCTGGCTGCGCGCTCACGAGGGCGAGATCGACGAGAGCGAGATCGCTGGCTCCCGCCGGGAGCTCGACACACTCCACTCGAGGGCGCGTGAGATAGCCAACGCCGAGTTGAGCGGACCGGCGGTGTGGGGTCACGAGGGATCCGAGTCCGAGATGTCCCGCAAGAGGGCCTACGCCCCGGAAGCCGATGGCGAGAGATGGACTCACATCTCGCCGGCGATGGAGCGTGCCGAGCGAAAAGCCATCGAGGTGCTCGAGCGTCGTTTCGGCATCGGCCGGGAGTCGATGCTCGATTGGCATCCTGGAGTCCCCAGCGAGCCGCTGGTCGACATCCTCGAGACTTACGCCGAGAGCTTCTCAACACTGCAGAAGGTGAATATCGCCCTGGAGCGGGTCAGGAACCAGCTTCCCCGCCCGCGACCGAATCTGGCGGCGGCGCGCCTCGCGTCCGATTGAAACATCTTCCCAGCCAGCCGACACCCCGTCTGTAGACTTCCGGGAAGGCGAGTTGACGGGAACGACTGGTTCCGCTGCTCCCTTGGACGAGGACCTCAGAGCCCTCTGCACTCTTCTCGACGAACGTGCAATCGTTGGTAAAAGGCTGAAGGCCTGGGGTCCTCGTCCAAGGGAGCATGGTCTTCGGCCGGGGGGATCGGTCAACCCTGGTGCATCGTCGGGCTACAAGTGCGCCACAGCCGTGCAGACATTTGTCAATGTCTCGAGGCAGGGTCGACCTCGGAAGCGGGGACACGCTACCCGATCACCTCTCCGGAGTAAACGATCTCGTAGGACCACGTTGACGATCCCGAACTGAGATCCCCTTCGCATCTGGCCAACGGCAAACCTGGGGACAGGAGGTCGGGACGGCGACAAGCAGAGTTGACCGGCGCAAGAAGCGTCCGCTCCGGGGACGACGCCGAATCTGGCGAGACTGGACAGCTTCGTACCCGCTGTCAAGGTCAGCCTCACGTGGGACGGTACCGTCACCATCGTGGCTACACATAGCCAGCACGCCGCCAGGGCTGAGACAGAGGAGGCAGCGTGATACGGCATCTGCTCATGCACCTCTGGGACAAGCTGAGGGGCACAGAGACCACGTGCCAGGCCCCATGGCCGCACTTGAAGCAGGAGGTTGGCCAAGCCCCTGCGCCAAATACGATGACCGCAGCAACGCTCCTTCTGTGAGTGTTGCCACGCAGGAGAAGGCCCCAGCGTCACAGTTGGGGCCTTCTCCGTTGCTCAGAGCCACGAGAATGGCCCAGAATTCTGGCCGCTGGGAGTGTGGGCTGTCTGGTACCCCACTTTCCGCACTCTCTG
>DASUUP010000100.1:0-4937 GCA_036373995.1 Acidimicrobiia bacterium | reverse complement strand
CCAGCGCTGGACGTGGACGGGTTGGATCGAACCGAGCGGCATCGTTCCGAATGTCGGGACGACCAAGTTGCGGTAATAGGGCTCGTCCCGCGCTTTGGTGGAAGGTCGCCGATTGATTCGTGCGGCCTCGGCTTGGGGTAGCCACTCATCAAAGCGGATCTTGCCCAGGGTCGAGTCGACATATCGCCCTGCGAAGATCTCACCGGGATTGGCGAAAGGACCACAAAGGGTTTGGGGGTGTGTCCCGAAGACCACTTGTGGTGGGCGACGAGAGGATTCCTCGACCTGGACGAGGCCGTTAACAAGGGCTGACAGGATCAGGGGTGATCTGGAGATCCCGGGCGCGTCTCTCTTCTCGCTGCTAGCGCGGTCGGTAGACGTCTCCCCTGTGGCCGATCCGGAGGACGATCACTTCTCGGTTGTCTTCGTCGATGCGATAGAGGATCCGGTAGGTGCCGCGCCGTGCGCTCCAGATGCCTTCCAGCTCTCCTTGGAGCGGAGCCCCTAGCCGTCTTGGGTTGTCGAGAAGTGGGCCGGTGATGAAGTCGATCACGGCGAATGCGACTGATTCGGGAAGAGTCTCTTGGATCGCCCGGGCGGCAGGGGCGGTGACAACGATCTCGTATCGCGGTTCACTCACCTGGGCCGAAGGGCCTTCACCGCCTCGGTGCCCCGGACCACATCACCGTCGAGGTAGGCGCGGTGGGCTTCGATCAGCTCGGCAACTGCTTCGGAGTCTCCAAGCACGGCGACGGTCTCCTCGAGCGATTCGAGGTCCTCGGTGCTGATGAGCACCGCTGCCGGGGTCCCGTTGCGAGTAACCACCACCCGTTCGTGGTACTTCTGGACCCGGTCGATGAACTCGGAGAACCGGTCGCGGACCGAACGCAGAGATTCACTGGTCATGGGCACAATTGTGCCACGCGTCAATGCCTAAGGAAAGGCTCTCCGACCGGTGAACATGTGACTGCAGATAAGGACTTGGGCTGTGACCATTGCAACGTCTCCAAACAGAAGCCGTCGTCCTGCACCAGGAGGAGCGTCGCCAGCTCCGACACCTCCAGCAGGAGTGGAGGCTGCCTCCCAGCAGATGATCGTCCATCCCTGGAGAGGGCGAGCAGCCAAGCAGCGTCGCCGTACTGCAGACTCTCGTTGAGGGCCTCCGATCCGAACGAGACACACTGCGTGCCTCCGCCGTTGTTTCCGATGTCCGCCTCTCCGATTCGGACGCTGTGAGAGTCGAGTTGGAGCACGCAGAAGGGCAAGCGGTCGTGGTCCTGGTCCCGTACCGGCAGAAAAGGCTCCGACGAGTTATTGAGTACGGCGAGCTCAGAGCCGGTCAGGGCGAGCGCCAGATCTGGGCATAGCGCAGACACAACAACGAATCTGTATCAACCAACAGGGAAGGCGTCACCCAATCGCGTCAGAAGCTGCGCGCCGCCTCCGCGGGGAATCTCTCCGTCGGGCCGTCGAAGATGCTCGGCAAGGCGACCGCAACTGCGACGGACGCATCACGTCGATCTTCTCAGCTCCCGTCGCGGCCCGGCCGCATCCACCAGATCGCCCAGGCAGTCAGGATCAGCCCGCTCCCAACAGCCACTGCCCACCACACCACTCCTTCGTCCAGATCCCGGCCCGCCTCGATCACGGCGAGGGACTCGACGTCCAGGTACGACTCGCCCTGTCGGTCAGGGTCGTGGTGCCTCCAGATCCCCGTGACGCGGACCACCGGGCCGCGATGGTGATACCCCCCGGGATGGTCCAGCCCCTCGGCGAGATCGGAGGGGATGCGCACCCCAACTCCGATGTTGCCGCCCGCGGGAGCGATGCCGTCGCGGAGTGGATGGTCCACGTAGACGTCGTCGTTGAGTTGAGTCCACATCCATCCGTCCCCACGGAACCCATAGTCGCCGACGAGCTCACCTTCGATGGTGATCTCTCGCCCGGAGAGCTCTGGAGACTCCGCGAGCAGCTGGGACACGGCGAATTCCTGGGCTAAGGCAGGGGCGGCCGGCAGCATCAGCACCGCCAGGAAAACGAAACGAAGCAGAGCCCTCATCTTCCTTTCACCCATGCATAGATGAAGCCGAGCAGAGAGAACACGGCGACGAACTCGAGACGTCCCGCCCACATCTGCAGCATGTAGGTCAGCTCGAGGAGGACAGGCATCGATGGGTCGGTAACGCCCACCGAAAGCCCGACGTTGGCCGAGGCGCTGACCGACTCGAACAGAGCCTCTTGAAGCGGTATCCCGTATGCGAGTCCGATGCCTGCGCCGAGGAGGTATAGGGCCACATAGAGGAGCGAGATGATCATCACCGACTGAGTCAGCGGAGGGCTCAGGTGCTTCTCGCCGGATTGGTAGTAGCCGGTGCCGACGAGGGCGTGCTCGGGGAGGAGGACCTGTTTGATCTGGTTCACGACCGACTTGATGGTGAGACCGATGCGCAGCGACTTCACCCCGCCGGCGGTCGAAGACCCCATGCCTCCGAGTGCCATGGCTATGGCTATCCCACCGAAGGCGAGCCCACCCCAGCGGGCCAGCTCAGCCGTGGAGACCGTTGAGAAGCCAGTCCCGGTGTGCGCTGACAGCACCTGGAAGAACCCCTGGCGGGTGAGCCCGACGGCAGTGGCGAAAACGGAGGTGGCGGCCAGGCCGAGCAGAGTGACGAGAAGGGTGAAGCCGAACGTGGAGAGGATGGTCCTGGTCTCGAGGTTCGCGAAGATGGCGCGTCTCGGCCCTCGCCACAGCGCGTAGTGCAGGCCGAAGGACATGGCTCCCGCCACCATGAGTAGAGAGGTGAAGCCTTCGAAGAGTGCCGAGTGGTAGTACCCGATGCTGGTCGACATCGGCGAGAAACCACCGGTGTCGAAGGCGGCGAAGAAGATCAGCAGCCCGTGGAACAGGGCTCGGTCGAGGTCGAAGCCAAGCGCAAGCCACCCGACCAACCCCAGGGCGGTCACGCCGAAGATGAGATGGACCACCGAAACGCCCCATATGAAGCGGGCCGTCGAAGTGACCGAGGGCAGGATGCGCTCGTCTCTTGCCTCTCCGAAGTAGAGAGTGATGCCTCCTGTCCCGGCGAAGATCGTCAGAGCGGCCAGGATGATCCCCTGCCCTCCGAGGAACTGGAGGAGGTGTCGCCAGAAGTTGAGAGAGGAGGCCAGGTGGTCGAGGTCGCTGAGCAGTGAGAGACCGGTGGTGGAGAGCCCGGACATGGAGTCGAAGAAGGCGTCCAGCGGTCGGACGAAGTGACCGGAGAGAAGCAGTGGTATCGCCCCGACGATCGGAATCACGAGCCAGGTGAGGGCCACCACCACCATCCCGTGGCTCCAGTCCAATTTCGGTTCCTCCGGACCGAATCTCACCCCGACGACACCGAGGAGCGCGAGCACTCCGACCATGAGCAGAAAGGAGCCGAACGGACCCCACTCTCGCGCTATCGCCGCCCAGGCGAGGGGAAGGAGGCCGGCGGCGGCCACGACCAGGAAGATCCGACCCAGATAGAACGAAATGACTCTGAAGTCTTCCGCGACCGGCCGGATCAGCATCTCAGAAGAAGACGAGGACGAGGGCCGATATCAGCCAGGCGACGATTGCCAGTCCCAGGACGATGAGGGCCTCGGCGGCGAACATGACCAGGCCACCCGCATAGTCTCGCCAGGCCGACCAGCGATCGTCCCGGGAAGCCACCACTAGTTGCCTCCGCCGTGATAGCCGAGGGCGTGTTTCACGTGGTCCTGGTGCTCGACGTTGCTGACGGCAGTCACCTGGTCTCCGGGCTTGATGACGGTGGTCGCGGTGGGAACACGCACCTGATCGCCTCTCACGAGGGCGACGAGCAGGGATCCCTCCGGAAGACGAAGCTCGGGCACGGGCCGCTCCTCGAAGTCCGCTGGGACATCGACTTCGTAGACCGATATCTCGCCCCGGCCAAGGAGAGTGATGTGCCGGAACTCGGCAACCTCCACTTCACGCGATATCAGGGTGGCCATCACGTCGGTGACCGCCACCACGGGGATGTCGAGAGCATCGAATGTCGGGCGGTTCAGTGGGTTGTTCAAGCGGGCGAGGACCTTGTTGGCTCCCAGAGTCAATGCCAGCTGACAGGCGACCAGGTTGACCTCGTCGAGACCGGTGACGGCGAGCACCCAATCGGCACGGTGGGCGTCGGCCGACTCGAGGAGGGCGACATCGGTTCCGTCACCTTCGAGCACCAACACCTTCGAGTGATCGGCCAGGGTCAGGGCGTGGGTGTGCGACTCCTCGATGACGGTCACGACGTGGCCCGACTTGGCCAGTTCGCGAGCAAGGAAGGACCCCACCTTTCCGCCACCGATGAGGATGACCCTCATTGCGTGTCCACGCTGGTGGCGAGAAACCGTCTGATCTTGCGACGCGCGCCGGTGCGTGCCGCGGCCACGACGAGGTCGCCTTCGGCCAAAGCGAAGTCCCGGTCGGGGATGAAGGTCCGGTGGCCCCGGTACACCGCGGCGACCCGGAGGTCCCCCGGAATCTCGAGATCGGACACCGGTCGACCGGCGCCTTCGGGCCCGACGGTCATATCCACCACTTCCACGTCCCCGCCAGAGAACGTCACATGGAACGTGAACCCCTCGCGCACGATCTGTTCGTGGATCACCTTCGAAGTGAGCTTGGCACCGGGGACGAACTGAACGCCCAGGGCTCGATAAGCTTCCTCACGGGCGGGGTCGTCCAAGCGGGCGATGGTCTTGGGCACTCCGAAAACCCTCTCGGCGACTTGGACGGCCATGGCATTCGCGTTGTCCGAGTCGGTTGCGGCGATGAAGGCGTCGGCGAAGTCGATACCAGCCGCTCTGAGAACCCGGACGTCGTAGCCGAGGCCTTCGTGAGTCGTGCCATTGAACGTCGAGCCGAGACGATCGAACACCCCGGGCCGGTTGTCGATGACAGA